>NZ_QQWI01000007.1 GCF_004125825.1 Fusibacter sp. A1
GTTGCAGTCGTTGGAGCTTGCGTTACCACTGGCGTTGCAGTCGTTGGAGCTTGCGTTACCACTGGTGTTGCAGTCGTTGGAGCTTGCGTTACCACTGGCGTTGCAGTCGTTGGAGCTTGCGTTACCACTGGTGTTGCAGTCGTTGGAGCTTGCGTTACCACTGGCGTTGCAGTCGTTGGAGCTTGCGTTACCACTGGCGTTGCAGTCGTTGGAGCTTGCGTTACCACTGGCTTTGCCGTTGTTTCATCAGGAGTTTTATTACCAATCACAATATTAAAATGACTGATTTGAGGTATATTACCACCTTTATTCAGTGGTGAGCGAAGTTTACTATCTCCACTGACAAAACCTGAGTAATTATACTCATAATAATCAGTTCCACCTTTTACTCTAATAGATGCCACAGTATGTGTTTTAGCTCTCCATTTCAAGTAACGGCCATCATCACTGATCCAATAGTCGATCTGACCATTGTAATCATGCCATTTTTCTTTTTCAACAGATTCACCTTTAATACCATGTTTGTCATTACCAGAGTAAAAAATTGGGTGAATACCATTTCCTGAAGATACACTTGTATCAGTTGTTCCATCAGAAAGGTTAATTCCCTGTCCTTGAGCAGCAAATACAACATTTGGACTAGCAGAAAACAGTAACAATAATGCAATGAATAATGCTAAAGTTCTCATTTCCATCGTGGTTGTGCGATTCATACGTAACTCCTTTGCTGTTATTAAATAAGTAATAAGTTTAAAAATGCTTTTAGTGAAACTCATTCTCAATGTATGATTAAACTTATAAACAATACTATCATAAAGAAATTGAAATATAAAGAACAATATACATACTAAATGTAAATATCTGAAATAATTTAATTGTCTTAAAACACGGTTTAATGTTTACCTAGAATAGCTACAATATAATTAAGCAGCTACTTGCTAATGTAAACTCTATTCCTTTATATTTAAAGTGATTTTTCCCTTACTTAAGTTTAATCACAATTTCTTTCTATATTTTGATAAGTAGAAGATGACCCATATTCTTATTTTTCAACCTAGATAGGTCGAAAAGAAATCCAATTCCTCTTTTTGAGATATGTTATGATAGCTCAATTTAAGTGAATACTTGCCTCTTTATTTTGTAATCATAATTTTGTAAATGAAGGATATGTACTTTATTCTATAGATGACGCCCTCATGGTCATTCTTACTAAAAGACCAACAAGTAGGTAGATTTAATTCGTGCACTCATTAAGTTCGCAGCGCTTAAGCTCGGCATACTGATGGGTGAAAAAGTAGGAATTAGTACCGCTATTCTTGTATTCTGAGTTGGTTCGATAATCTAGTTAAAATTTAATGTGACTATTATAAAAATACAAATTCACAAAAATAAAAACAGCCATTAGAATTTCTCTAACGGCTGCTTGATTAAGTTATTTCTTTTTAAATACCCATCCCAAAGAGATTAAGGCGGTACCTAGTGAATAAAACTGCCAAGGTGAACTTTCCCCAGTCTTAGGTAATGTTCCACTACCTAATGGAATCTCTAAGTCTAGAATTATTTCTGGTTCTTCTTCAGTTACGTTCGAATCATTTATTGGTAGATCAACTGCACCAAGTGCAATTTCTTCATCTTGAATAACAATCAGATCATCAGCTTCTGCTATGGTTACTGTCTCAGTCGCTGCCTCTGTAGTTGGTTCCTGAGTGGTCGCTGGAGCTTCTGTAGTCGGCGGCGTTGTTGTTGGTGCTTCTGTAGTAGTTTCAGTTGCTGTTGGTGCTTCCGTAGTAGTTTGTGTAGTTGTTGGTGCTTCCGTAGTAGTTTGTGTAGTTGTTGGTGCTTCAGTTGTTGTTTGTGTTGTTGTTTGTGTTGTTGTTGGTGCTTCCGTAGTAGTTTGTGTTGTTGTTGGTTCTTCAGTTGTTGTTTGTGTTGTTGTTGGTGCTTCAGTTGTTGTTTGTGTTGTTGTTGGTGCTTCAGTTGTTGTTTGTGTTGTTGTTGGTGCTTCTGTAGTAGTTTGTGTTGTTGTTGGTGCTTCTGTAGTAGTTTGTGTTGTTGTTGGTGCTTCCGTAGTAGTTTGTGTTGTTGTTGGTGCTTCAGTTGTAGTTTGTGTTGTTGTTGGTGCTTCAGTTGAAGTTTGTGTTGTTGGTGCTTCTGTAGTAGTTTCAGTTGTTGTTGGTGCTTCTGTAGTAGATTCAGTTGTTGGTGCTTCTGTAGTAGATTCAGTTGTTGGTGCTTCTGTAGTAGTTCCAGTTGTTGTTGGTGCTTCTGTAGTAGTTTCAGTTGTTGTTGGTGCTTCTGTAGTAGTTTGTGTTGTTGTTGGTATTTCTGTTGTCGTTTGAGTTGTTGTTGTTGTTTGTGGTATTTCATCACCAATCACAATGTTAAAATGACTGATCGCCGGTACTTTTCCACCATTGTTAAGTGGTGACCGAAGCTTAGAATCGCTGCTTACAATACCATCGTAGTTATATTCATAATAATTGTTTCCACCCTTTACTCTAACCGAAGCTACAGTATGTGTGATCGCTCTCCATTTTAAATAACTTCCATCAGAACTGATCTGATATTCAATTTGACCATTGTAATCATGCCAAACACTTTTTACAACAGAATCACCCTGAATACCGCCCCCGTCGTTACCGGAATAGAAAACTGGATAGATCCCCTCAGTTGAAGTCGGATCATCTGCTCCTCCTACAGCATAAACGGCATTGGGTATTGTTGAAAACAGTAGTAAAAATGCAACTATTAATGATAATGACCTTGTTTCCATCGTTTTTTTCCGTTTCATAATTTGCTCCTTTACTAAAAAGTATTATATGTGCAAAACTCTTAATTGATAGAGATAATCGTTATCGTTTAGGTTAATCATATGATATCATGAATCCGACAATAGTTAAAGAGGTTTATACTGAAAAACAACGAATATATCCCCTTTTATTTTATGGTTATCCATTGGACAATCTATGTGACACTTCTTCATTTACTATCACCACTTTCAATACCATGATTTGAATCGTGTTTTTATCGTCTTATCATTCCAAATAGAGCTGTAGAGATACATAATCTTAAAGTAAGAACTGAACACTCAAGATTATTGCCATCAAAAAAAACGGAACTGGCGTCCTAGAAAATTATGTTTTCTAGGACGCCAGTTCCGTTTTCATTTATTAATTTACTTACTAGCATCAAAATAACAAAAGACAGATCGTTACAACAGTAAAGTACATCAGATGAAGTCTATTCGTATAAGGAATACTCAGTCGTTCAAACCTTTTAACGCATCCCCTTGCTTTAAGGGCTGTTGGAAAACTAATGAACACCAAAAGCGTCTGCACGGGATAGATACCTAATAGAATGTACAACAATGTCAGTACGAATGCACCGAAAACCAAAACATCATAAAGCATTAGACTCTTTTTGGGACCAAGCAAGACGCTTAAGGTGCCCATTGCTAAACGCTTATCTCGTTTGAAATCTCTCATTTCGTTACTAATCATAAGTGCCGGTACAAAAAGAGAAACCGGCAATCCGATGACAACAGGATACAGACTGATTGTCTTCATAAAAGGGTAACTTGCCCCAATCAACATCAATGGTCCCATCAACACAAACGATAAAGGTACGCCAAGTCCCTTGGTCTTATAGACAAATGGTTCACCCGTATAGGCATAGGATCCTATTAGACCGACCAATCCGATGGCAAGCATCCACCAATCTGTGATATAAATCAGATACAGGCCGATCAGACCTGCAAGACCTAGAGCGGCAAGTCCAGATAAGAAGACAAGTAGATCAAAATAGGACCTTTCTTTTCCAAGAAACATGACTTTGGTTTTACTGTAGTCACGGTACTTGAATGAGCCTTCAAAATAATCATTTATGAGATTCGCACCGGCCTGAGAAGCGACTCCGGCTATCGTGATGATAATGACTAAAAACACATTGAAAAGTGGTGTTGAGGTATTGAACGATCCAGCCCTATAAGCGGAGATCATCCCAAAAGTTGTAGCGGCTAGAGCCAAAGTGAGTGAGAATACCCTCAGTGCGATAATATATTCTTTAATGTACCTGATCAGTGTAGTCATAAAGCCTCCTAAAAGTCGATGGTATCATTCTAGCATTAAGTCATATCAAGGTCTATAAAGATTGACAAATAATTTACAAGTCTGTTATGCTTGGTTATGACAAACTGTAAATCAAAGGTGGATATAATGAAAAAAATTATCGCAGTTCTATTATGTATTCTGATTCTTGCAGCTGGATGTGCCGCAACAACGACTGAAGAAAAAATGACTCTAAAGGTCGGCGTCATGCCTGCCGTCGATACATCCCCTATCTACTTGGCCAAAGACATGGGTTACTTTGACGAGTTAAATCTCGATGTTGAGATTGTGCTCTTCACAAATGCTCAAGATAGACAAAGTGCTCTGCAGACAGGTGTCATCGATGGTGCCATGACCGATCTTGTCGCACTGGCAACCAATCGTTCCGGCGGTTTCGACCTAAAAGCTACAACCTTGACAGATGGTATGTTTGTTATGCTCGCTCAAGAAGGAGCAACTGATAAAGCAGAACTTAAAGTCGGTCTTATGGAAATCAGTGTATCTAATTTTTTGGTCGACCACTGGCTGGCTGAAACCTATAAGCTCGAAAAAGTATATATCAATGCCATCCCTGCAAGACTAGAAGCAGTCGCTAGCGGCCAGCTCGATATGGGATTCTTTCCCGAACCACTTGGTAGCGTTGGCGAGATGAAAGGTCTTAAAAAACTTGTCTTTGAACCGGTTGGTGGCATCACTCCTGATATCATGGCATTTACACAAACAGCAATCGACGCGAAATCAGATGCCTTGAAAGCATTTCATCAGGCATACGACAAAGCGGTTGAAGCAATCAACAACGATGAGTCCTTAGCTCGAGAGACATTAGTCAAGAATATTCCAAACATCAGTGAAGAAGTCAAAGATATCATGACTCTTCCAACTTATCATAAAACCAGACTTCCAAGTGTTGACTACCTACAAGGAATTATCGATTGGACGAATGGAGTTGTTGAATCAGAGCTTAACGTAATTCCATCAGATATGATTGATACACAGTTTATTGATTAGGAGCTGCCAATGATTAAAACTCAAGAATTGACCGTGAATTACGGAGCAGGTAGAGGCATTTTTGAACTTTCCATTACCATACCTCGTGGCAAGGTTTATTCTTTAGTCGGTAAATCCGGGTGCGGAAAATCTACGTTACTTAAAGTCTTAGCCTCTCTTGTAGAGGCTGATTTTGGTTCTTTTCAGATTGGAGAGACAACAAAAACATCTACTGCCCTGGGGTTCATACAGCAGCAAGATGCCTTGTTTCCATGGCTAAACGTCAGGCAAAATATTGAACTTGGTCTTCATCGTCACCCTACTTCTACCGATCAGATCATCAACACAGCACTGCAATCTGTTGGAATGACAGGTTTTGAAACCGCTTACCCCAGTCAGCTGAGCGGTGGTCAAAAACAAAGGATATCCATCGCAAGAACACTGGCGACAATACCTGAGGTTCTTCTAATGGACGAGCCAACGGCATCCCTTGATGCAATCAATCAGGAAGAACTTCAGAACTTACTCATGGATCTTCATCTTGAGAAGCAGCGCTCTACCCTATTTGTCACACATAGCATGGAAGAAGCGGTCTTCTTGTCGGACTGTGTCATGATTATGAAAGACGGAAGAGTTGTCTCACAGCATCAAATCGACCTACCGATGACAAAGGATCGTAGAGACACAAGTGACTACTTTGAAAAAGTAAAAGAACTCAAACAGGTCTTTATTCGTGAGGTGGGCTATGAATAAACTAACCGGTCGAATCTACGCCATCCTCATGGTTCATCTATGTTGGTATGTCATGGCGATAGCACTTCCAAAGGGCTTAATCCCCCTACCTCATGTCGTCTGGCAGTATTTCATCCGTTTAATGCTCAGCGGCACCCTTTTACTTCATATGCTCTCAAGTTTACTAAGGCTTTCAGTTGCTATCGGACTAGCCCTGGCGATTGGCATCCCCATCGGACTTTTGAGTGGTATTAGCAAATGGTTCGATTACTTTGCTACACCTATCACCTACTTACTTTATCCACTCCCTAAAATAGCGTTTTTACCGGTGTTCATGCTCCTTTTTGGACTTGGTGACGGATCAAAAGTTATGCTCCTGTTTACAGTCTTGGTCTTTCAGCTGATCATCGCAACAAGAGACGGTGTTAAGCAACTTCCTGTCGAATATGTACATGTTGTTTCCATCATGAGGTTGTCATGGAGACAAAAAATTATGAAGCTCTATTTTCCTAGTACGCTTCCCCATATTTTGAACGCGTTAAAAATCAGTGTCGGAATCAGTATGGCTGTACTATTCTTTTGTGAGAACTACGCCACCACCTATGGACTTGGCTACTACATCATGAACAACTGGACCATGGTCAACTACCCAGGAATGTTTTCAGGAATCATCGCCATGGCCATCGTTGCCGCAGGTCTTATCACCTTGATCGACAAGCTGCACGATAAGCTTTGCAAATGGCATATACATCGTCACCAATTATAAAAAAGCGATATCGCCAAAGTAATTGAGTGATATCGCTTTTTTATATTAGTTGATAGAAGTAAAACATTCACATAAAGGTTGATGATCCGGTTCTGTTCGATGTGACGTAGTTGCCAGACAAGTTCAAGTATGCTCTTTTGCAAGATTGTCCTTGAAGTGCTAGACACTGAAATCAATGTCTTCATTTATTCAAGATAGAAAGTAACTTAATTGATCAACGAAATCATAAATTCAGAACCAAGTCGAATACCAAAGATGATCAAAATAACACCGCACACAATATTTATCGCCTTTAAGACTTTCACACTGAACGATTTTTTAAACAGGTTGACTACAACTGCCAAACCTGTAAACCACATAGTTGAAGCAAGCGCTACTCCCATGATAAATAACCCGGAAGCGCTTGGTTCGAGTATGGCCCTAAATCCACCTAAAAGAAGAGTGCCGTCAATCAAGGCTTGAGGGTTGAGCCAAGTAACCGCAAAACAAGTTGCGATAACTTTAAGTAAGGGTTGGTGATAATCTTGCCTGATTTCACTTCCAGGGGTAGTTCTAATAAGACTCACTCCTATCCAAATCACGGCTAAGCTTCCTATGACAGTAACAAGCACTTTTAATAAAGTGAAGTGCTCCATAACCTTTCCAATTCCCCAAAAGCATGCAAGTGCAAGGGTGACATCAAAAAAGATGATGATCATCGCTACTAATAAGGCACGGTTACGATCTCTTTCTATCGCGCTATTGATTAAGTACATGTTCTGCATTCCAATTGGTGCGACGTACGCAAGTCCCAATAACCATCCTTGTATCAAGAAATTCATTGTAAAGCCTCCAGTTGTTATCCGTTAGTTCCATCAAAAACTTTCTCCTCACTATTATAGTCGAAATACATTCAATTGATAAGCAATCATTGTAGGATCGTAAAAGTTTCTATTTTTGTGCAAACAGTGTAAGATGAATAATAAGAATCATTCGATCACAGTATCAATCTGATGTAAACTAAGGAGAGTAAGATGAAATATAGAATTAACCCTAAAAATGGAGACCATCTGTCCGTTCTCGGTTTCGGATGTATGCGGTTTTCAAAAAGTGAGAAAGACGTAGAAGAACAGATCATTCACGCTATTGAAAATGGAGTCAATTATTTTGATACAGCTTATATCTATCCTAACAGCGAAGTCATCCTCGGTAGGGTTTTGGCAAAGGGCTACCGCGAAAGGGTTAAAATTGCAACAAAGTTACCTCCCTATTTGGTAAAAAAGCATGAGGATTTTGATAAACTGTTTTATACAGAACTCGAAAGGCTTCAGACAACCTATATCGACTACTATCTCATGCACATGTTAACGGATTTGACCACTTGGGACCGCCTAGTAGACCTTGGGGTGCTCGACTGGATAGAATTGAAAAAGCAAAGTGGAGAAATTAGAAATATCGGATTTTCATATCATGGTGGGAAAAGCGAATTCATAAAACTGATCGACGCTTACCCATGGGAATTTTGCATGATACAGTACAATTACCTAGATGAAAATAATCAGGCCGGTAAGAGCGGGCTGAAGTACGCTTCTTCAAAAGGACTGCCGATGATGATCATGGAACCTTTAAGAGGTGGAAAACTAGTAAGCAATTTACCTAAAGAAGTCTATCAAACCTTTGACCGCGCATCTGTTAAAAGGTCACCTGCCGAATGGGCATTCAAATGGTTGTATAATCAACCCGAAGTTACCACTGTACTTTCTGGAATGAACTCAATGGAAATGTTACAAGAGAATATTCGGGTCGCATCAGAAACAGAGGTTAACGAATTTACAACCGATGAATCAGAGCTTTTCGGCAAAGTAAGAACCATTTTGAACCAAAAAATCCGAATCCCTTGTACCGGCTGTAACTACTGTATGCCATGTCCTGTCAATGTAGATATTCCCACTTGCCTCGCATGTTACAACGACATAGAAATCGAAGGAAAAATCGCCGCATCTACAAAATACATTATGCAGACAAGCTTGAAGAACAAGTCTCAAAACGCATCCCTATGCATCGACTGTGGAAAATGTGAGGAGCATTGCCCACAAGAGATCAAAATTAAAGATGAACTAAAAAAAGTCACAAAGGCCTTCGAAGGTTTTCATTATAAGCCTGTCAGAGCCCTTGCTAAGCGATTTATGAGGTTATAGGCAAACCGCGACAAGGAAGTCCAAACTCAAAAGAAACCCCCTGCGGACTCGGCGTATAAATCCATACGTGAGCGTACAGGGGGTTTTGCTTGATAAATAACTATGTTCGACAACTAAATTTATAGTAAGGCGTTAATCCTTCTTAGCCAAACCCTGACATGAAGGTTGAAAAGCTCTTCCTGTTCGATGTGAAGCGAGTGTCCGGCAGATTCGAGCGCCACATAGGTTAGACTTGAGTACAAATCCATTAACTTGACGGCATCTTTGTAACCGACGATAAAATCTTGCTTACCCACGAGAACAAGTGATGGAAAATAATATGGGCTGTCGACTTGATCGACATCCTCTTTAAAACCATATCCCCTGCTTTGGTAGTTCTCCCTAAAGATAGGGTCACCCATCTTGGTTCCAACGATGATTTCCCTATGGATGCGGTCATAGACGTTTTCTGTGAGCACCGAGTTAAACGACTCAAACTCCTCTCGGTCTTCCTCGTTTAGAGACTCCAAGAATTCAAGATCCTCCACTACGATCTTATGCTCTGGCAAAATCCTTTGTGCGTGTCTTGGATAGATCACCGGACAGAATAGAAGCATTCCTAAAATAGACTCAGGCATAAGCTTTGCTAGACCTCTAGCAAGGTATCCACCATAAGATAGACCTGCTACGACAAACTTTTCTTCAGGAATAAGCTCTTTAATCAGTTTTACAACTATTTCAAGCATATCATCCGCATTCTGAATTTTATCGGAACACTCCGACTCCCCCATTCCAGGAAGGTCAAAGTAAATTCTTTTGTAATCTCTGCCATCTAAAATAGGCTCAAGCGCCCCTTCCATCGACCGGTAGTCCAGCTCAAATCCATGAAGCATTACAAATGGGGTTCCAGTACCTTTGATGATGACGTTTATGTCTAGATCATTAATTTCAATAGTCATTCGCTTCTCCTCTTTACAGTATCAAAGTAGTATAACTCATTATATCAAAATATATGCACTATTCTGTATCATTTAAGACAAACATAACATAGAAATTTCAAATCGAACTGAACTTACTGCTTCGTCGCTCTTACATTTACTTATTTTTATCAAAACCTTTCATATGCCTCATGATCCTACTGGCAAATAGAACTCCGACAAAGCCCGAAATTGAATTCAGCATACCAGATACCAAAACCCAGTACCACGGAATTTCACTGAAACCCCCTCCTATCATCAACTTGGATAGCCCAAGAGCGGTCACCCCGGTATACGCAGAAAACAGGACACTCATTAAGATGTTTCTTTTATTCCTAAAAAAGGAAACAGGGTACTCGCGTAAAAAATGACAACCCCGCCGGCAATAAGAGTAGCTACACCTAAGCCGATAAGTGCAGTATCTCTAGCAGTAATTTTTGTGGATTTCATAATGATCATTCCTTTTTTGCATCGGTTGATTTTTGCTAAACAACACAATTAGTAGAGTACGCCTTGTCTGATTTTCTTTTCCATAATTTTTAAGAGAAGCCCTAGAATCATAAGCTTTAACTTTGGTGAGCGTATCTCATAAAAGAAGTCCTCTTCGATCCAACCACGCTGATTCCAATAGTCAAAATCAACAGAATTCTTCTCTTTTGAGATCATGGCTCTTTTTCTCCAAAAGTTGAATCTCACCAGCTGCTTAAAGCTAGGCGCTTGTTCTTTGCCTTCTAGTATCGATTTTTTAAATACTTGCGACATGGACTCAATATCCTTATCAACACGGAGCTTATACTTTGCGTCGTTTTTCATCTTTCCAACCTTTATATGCAAAGCACCTTCCACCCTAGCACCCATACTGGATGCGATAACAGCCATATAATCGGTCACTTTTTTAGCCATACCGATATCTGTGGTTGCAACCAAGAGAGTTGGAATACCGATTAAACTGGGTCTGTGCAGCACATAATTAGTTCTATCGATAAACTGCTTCAGTTGACCGGTAACCATCCTTGAGTACACCGGACTTGCGAAAATCAGACCGTCCGCCCCTTTTAACTGCTCCATAATTCCAAACACATCATCTTTAAAGGGACAAGCTGTTTCGTGTTTCAAAGTACATGCTTTGCATCCGATGCAACCATGGATAGTATGGTCATAAAGGAATATGGTATCAAATTCAAACTCTTTACTACCTAGTTTTTCTTGTATAGCAGATACGATTTTCATCGTATTACCTTTTTTTCTGCCACTCCCTGAAACAATCACTATCTTTTTCATGATTTCTCCTCTACAGAACCCATGGTCAACCGAATCAGCCCCACGGCATCACTAATGAACTTATCCATTGCTGCATCATCCAACTTGTCGATATGCGTCAAAATCCAGCGGTTTGTGGTCAACACTAATCCTAAATGAACTTGAAAAAGGTAATCTTGAGGCAAATCACACCGAATCTCACCACTCTGAATTCCTAGTTCAAAAATTCTTCTGAATTCGTTTTGCACCTTATCCATCGTAAGCAGCTCCACATCACTTCCGTCATGGCTCACAGCGTAATCAAAAAAACGATTGAGAAATCTACCGATCTCCTTGTTTTTTCTAGATAACATCACTCGACTACGAACCAACTGCTCCACTCTCATCCAAAAATTGATCGGTTCTTCATCTTCCTTATGAATTAGCTCGTCAAACACAAAATCTACAACCGTCAAATATAAATCCTCTTTATTTTCAAAGTAATAGTACAGATGCCCTGCACTAAGTCCAGCTTGCTTACTGATTTGATTGATAGATGATCCTGTAAACCCCTTAGAAGCGAATTCAGTCAAAGCCGTATATAGAATATTATCTTTTTTTTCTTTGTCTAATTTTATAAATCTGCTGTTTGCCATAAAAGCCTCCGTTTTGAATACCTATTCAAACTATACATTCAAAATAATTCATTGTCAATCTATCAGTTTTTTACTACATATAAACACATATTAACAGCATCAAACTTAACAAAACTTACTGATTTCGTCGAGAATAAAGTGTTGACTTCTCTTTTTCTCAGTGCTATAGTTTTTTCATTAACTAAATATGCATTGCCTCATCAGCTTAACCGATGAGGTAGAGGCGCGATGTTTATGAGTATTTATTTTTAGGCCGGAAGCCTGTGATGAATAAAGAAAGGAACCATCGCCGAAGCGCAATCTTCCAAGGATTGCAGCTGGGTCTGTATCGAATAGGTGCAGGACTGTCGTTAAGCAAGCAGCCACTTGTTTAACGTTGAGCTATCTCCAATTTGGGATAAGATGACTGGTGATGTGAAGTGTTTTTTTGAATGTTGACACCTGACTCTACTCGTCAGGTGTTTTTTTGCGTTCAAAAATCTATAACTGTTGAAAACTTAAAGGAGTTTTATTATGGAATTCGGTTGGATCTCAATTATTCCCCCACTACTTGCCATTCTTTTGGCACTATTAACGCAGGAAGTCCTGCTATCGCTATTTATCGCAGTCTTTGTCGGTGCATGCATCATTACAGGCAATCCCATCCATGGTTTTATGGATACCCTCAATACCCATCTGATCGGTGCCTTGACTGATCAGTGGAACATGTCCATTCTTGTATTCTGCCTGACAATCGGAGGGCTGATCGGCATCATCGATAAAAATGGCGGTACTAAAGGCATCGCTTCTCTTATTATCAAAAAGTCAAAAAACACCAAGTCTACCTTGTTCTCCACATGGTTGTTAGGTATGCTGATCTTCTTTGACGATTATGCGAACTCCCTGATTGTCGGTAACACCATGAGACCGATTACAGATAGACAAGGGATCTCTAGAGAGAAGTTGGCGTATATTGTCGATTCTACGGCAGCGCCAATCTCATCCATGGCTTTGGTATCCACATGGATAGGCATGGAAATCGGTTTAATTCAAACCGGTTTAAACGACCTTGGTTTAAACCTAAGTTCGTACAGTATTTTTCTACAGTCTATTCCATTTAGATTCTACAGCGTCCTCGCATTAATTTTTGTCTTGATTATCATTTTTACCGGCAAGGATTACGGTCCTATGCGAAAAGCGGAGTTTAATGCAAAAGTCCAGACCTACGATCATTCTTCTAGTGAAAAGATTATAGAATCAACGCATTGGTACAACGCCATCGTACCGATTGCATCTGTTGTACTTGTCACCTTTATCGGTTTAATCTACAATGGCGGTGGGTTTTCAGGTAGCACCATTAGAGAAGCCTTCTCAAGTGCTGATGCAAGCGTAGTGCTTCTGTGGGCATCCTTCGCGGGTATCATCGTTGCAGCACTTATGTCTGTCATTCAAAAGACCTTGGATATCAAAGGCGTCGCTGAAGCATTTGTCGAAGGTGTCAAATCGATGACTGTACCAGCAATGATTCTTGCTCTTGCTTGGTCTCTTGGAAGCATCAATAGCGAACTTGGCACGGCTACATTCATGGTAAATACCATTGGTAAGTCTGTACCGGCGTTTCTGATTCCTACCATCATGTTCCTGATTCCTGCAGTAGTCGCTTTTTCGACAGGTACGTCGTGGGGCACCAACTCCATTGTCATGCCAATCGCCATTCCTCTGGCCTATATGGCCGGCGGTGAAGCCATGCTGATACCAACCATCGGAGCCGTTTTAACGGGCGCTGTGCTAGGTGACCATATTTCACCTATATCAGATACAACAATCATGTCATCTATGGCATCAGGGTGTGATCATATCTCTCATGTGAAGACTCAAATTCCATATGCCTTAACCGTGGCCTTGGTTGCCATTTTCTTCGGATTTATACCAGCAGGTCTTGGTCTCAACCCATTTGTATCCTTAGCACTATCCATCACAGCACTCATTTTTATCGTGAAAAAAATCGGACAAACAACACAACATGCTAGTGTTCGGCCTAAGACGGATCAGAAAGCGTCATAACGGTCCATAGCGACCTTCTATTTGAAGCAAATATGCAATTTGACGATAGGATGCAGCACGCAAAAAATACCAGTCAAAGAGGATAAAACCTTTGGCTGGTATTAAACGTTTCATCTTACAGACGTATTACCTTTTTTTGTACACAATTCTGATTATATCATTTGAGACAAAACTCATATAAAGTTCTAGATTCGACTTTCTGTTATTGCTCCTTACACAGGTTTTCAATCTTGCTTATTGCTCTCATGTACCTTCTGCGGCAAGTTGGATATGATTTTATTGTCGATATTCTTTTCAAAACCTATCATATGCCTTCTTACCTTACTGGCAAATAAAACTCCGATAAAGCCGAAAATAGAGTTGAGCGCACCGGACACTAACACCCAGTACCATGGAATTTCACTGAAAACCCCTCCTATCATCAACTTTGATAACCCAAGAGCTGTCACCCCAGTGTACGCCGAAAACAGGAGACTCATTAAGATGTTTCTTTTATTCCTATTTTTAAAAGGCTGTGCTGTGATATAACTAAGTATGGTGGTCAATAAAATTGCTGCAAACATGTAAATATTGATTGGAAGCATAATCAAACTAAACGTCAGTCCAAAATAGATCAGCGCATGACGTGAGGCAACTTTGCTTATGATGATATAAACCACCATGGACATGTATGGCGACATAAGCGTGTACTTGACACCATAAAAAGGAAACAGGGTACTCGCGTAAAAAATGACAAACCCGCCGGCAATCAGAGTAGCAACGCCCAAACCGATAAATGCAGTATCTCTTGCTGTAATTTTTGAAGGTTTCATGCTGTTCATTCCTTTATCTGCATGATTTCCCTTTATACGCAGACCCAAATGTATCTACTAAAAGTATGTTTCATGCTTTTACTAACTTTGCAATAATCAATCAGTTCATACCCTTCGTCCACGATCAAGTCTCCAAGATCACTTGAAGAAATCAGAATCAGCTTGTCAGAAATCCTTTTCGCATTTCTGATAATATGCAAATGGGTTTCTGAATGAATGATCGTCCGGTTTCCGTATGGTAAATCTACGATTGACACGTCATAGTGTTCAGCAATATCTTTGATGTCTCCTGTTTCAACACGAATGGAATAATCGAAGTGGCCTAGATTCTTTCTGGCATTTTCAGCAATCTTATCGTTGATCTCACATCCAACGATATCATATCCTGCTATAGCTCCTTCTAAAAGAACTGTACCGACACCACAACATGGGTCAATTATTTTTTTACCAAAATCTCCATTAGCTGCGATGTTGACAAGCGCTTTCGCAGTGGTTATGCCAATCGAACTTGAATAGGAATAAGGCTTGTCGATATGCCTTCTCCAAGTATTGTCATTGGACGAAAAGATCCCAAAATACCAACTGCCACCATACAGTGTTATGCCAAATATCATATCAGGCGACTTGAAGGAAACTTCACCGGTAATCGCACAACCGATCAGTTTACAAATTTCCTTATGTTCTGTTCTGTTTCGCTCCTCACTGGTCAAATCCATGTACCTGACTAAAAAGCAATCCGATTTCAACTTATCCTGCTCAATTAAACGTACGATTTCATCAAGAGAAGCAGCTGAATACATCAATTTAAGTCGATTTCTCATAAAAGGACTTATCGAACAATCAAGGCCGCGATCAGAAAAGAACACCTTACTATCTACTTCTCTAGCAAATAAAGCCCTCATTTCAAGCAGACAGAGTTCCTTTTCATGCATTTGGTAATTCATATGGTACATATAGCGTTGTTTTTCCATGCTCTCTACCTTTCCAAAGCGTCAGAGTGCTCCTTGAAGTCCCTGTCTACGAATGAGCGTATAGCTTATGATGACATATTCTAAGACTTCTTTCAAGGTAATCATGCATGTGAAAAAGTTGGGAATTTGAACGATTCCGTAGGTTCGATTCCCTTATGTCTAATGAGTAAAGTCTGATCTTCTACCGAAAGGATACTCTCCTCTAGTTGCAACTTGCACTTGCTAGGTTTGAAGTGGAATTCCACTGTTTCAGCATTTTTCACACAAATCAGCTCTAGGATTTCCTGCATCTCCTGCACTTCTTCACTGATCACATCATACAAATGCAGTGTCTCATCCTCTTCATCCATTATTAAAAGGCTATGCTTCTTTTCTATATAGTAAAGTTTTTCCGCGAACCACTGATGACAGTAAAACATAATCAGATGAGAATCCTCTTCGGTGCCGATCGCTTCAGATTGAGCGGTTCTATTCTTAGTCATTTCCACCATCAAGCTCAAATCCGCCTCATTCTGCAAGTCAAGTTTTCTAATCCCGTTAATTCCTTTAAATGCTGGAAGTACCGCTTGGAACCGATGTTCCTTGAATTCCTTCATTTCAAATTGCTTATACAGGTTTAGCGCGCTGTCATTTCCGAACAGGTAGATGAAATCCACTTCATTCTCCCACTCCTTGACTATTGTGTCCAATAACCGGTATGACAGTCCTTGTTTTCTGAATTTGGGAGCAGTCATCACTGTTCCTATCTGTATCGCATTATAGTATTTGCCATCCCATCTAAGCCTCATTCTATTAATAGACGCGTTGGCGATCACTTGACCTTCGAATACGAATGAATAGCAAATATAGCGGTCATTCCAAAAGCCCTTCTTGTACCAGTGTTCAAAATCTATACCGAATGTTTCTGTAGCGAGTCTGTTGAAACTGCTTCTTAACGCATCGTTGTTCTTATAATCCTTAACCAGTTCTACCATATTCATTAAATTCTTTGTAAATTGCATAAATGTCCTCACTTACTATCAAAAATACACCTATCTCTTTATCCTTTGCATTGATTGTCAGGAAGTATTGGGCTAATTTCATCATGGACCTTCACATTTGACCCATTACTTGTTAAACTGTTTAAGTTAATCACTGAAGAACCAATAGACATTCATCACTTAAGGAGTAGCATATGTTCCGTTTATGGGGAAAAATCGTAAAGAAGAATAATATTATTGCAGACCACACCTTTGAGCTGTGCGCAGAAAACTTAAGCTCAAAAGAAAGACTTAATCGTGGTATAGAAGCTCTATGCTATCATTTTGATATTCAAAATCCCATGTGGTTGAGCGACAATACAAGAGACATCGCCCTTATCGGTAAGACTAGCTTCAAAGAACATCATTACACCGAAGAGATTTATTTTGATTACTTCGAAATTGAGATCATTGAAGATCACGAGTAAGCACATTCAAATGCAATTTGAATCATGCTATCAACCACTATTTTTACAAGTCTACTTCCTTATCATTGACTACTATTTTTTTGGCTTTGATCTTAAAGATCTTAATTTGCATGAGTATCTCTTCTTCATGCTTTGTCCTAATAACCAATTCTTCCAACTGTTGAAGCTCTGCTAAGGATCGTGGGAGCCGTTTAAGTGATTCTTCAATAACATATAAATAGTTCAGCTCTTTTAACTTCCCTATATCGTCAGGTAAGGACGTAAGTTCGTTTCCTCCCAGATACAATTCTCTCAACTTTGATAATTTTGCGATTTCAGAAGGAATCTCTTTCAGTTGATTGTGAATCAGTGACAGCATTTCTAAATTTCCTAACTCAAAAAGTTCATCCGCTATCGATTTTAACGGCATGCCATAAAATCCGATTCTTGAGACGTTTCCATCCAAAAGCGTATAACCACATTCGTTCCACTGAAGATTTTTTAACCTCTCTAAATGAATGTCATAATGATTCAGTAAGCTATTTAACATACTCTCACCTCTTTTTCACGTACTACTTCAAGTCGGAAGTAATAAAATCAAAATCCCCTCGTCTGACCGCGCCATGGTGGATCTACGCCTTCGTTGAACTCATCGATACCTGGTCCTTCAAGTGTCTTTAAACGCCATATTCCATAGATATAACTGATGATAAGTACAGTGAGTATTGCTGGTCCGCCAAGTAAGGTGTTCATCCAAAAAAGCCCCCATATGTCACCCTTGATGTACAAAGTGCTTAAAATCATCAACCTTATCATAAAGTAAAGTCCCCAAAGAACACTTACTTCGCGGTATGCAGGTTTAATATCATCTCTCCAAAACCATTCAAGCCGCCACCCGCGTGTCAAATGGCTTACAAAAGCTGCGATGGGTTTTCCGATAATCAGACTGATGATCGTCAGTAGGAATCCAAAACCGCTAGAAAGCAACTTAGGAATGAAATAATTGGCTGCGCTTTGAGTCGCATAAACAAGTACAGAGGTAAACAACAGACCTATCATTCCACCAAAGGCATACCGCCAATCTTGCTTTTTCATTAAGCGGACGATTCCCAGTAAAACTGCGAACAGGAGCCCGGTAATTAAGGCCATGTTCAGTGTAGCCAATCGATTGACAATGACAAACACCAAAGGTGGCAACATGGCATCCAGGGTATTACCAGTTACGATACTTAAAATCTCTTCCTTTAATTCTGTAATAAGCTTATTCATACGTCACCTCTAACTATCCTTTAGAAACATAATACCCAGTTAACCGGCCTTTAGGACAGAAGATTACCTGTATTCGTCAATAGGTCAATCGAGCACACTCATGAACTTGTGATTAGTAGGTGAGGAAATTGCATAATTACATTCAAAAAGAAGATTACACTATATTTAGTAGAGTAGTATCTTTAGCATATCAATATCAATATCAATTATGCAATATCCCTTGTGACCTATTATGAAAATTTCTCAGGTGCATAATCAATGAAAAACAAGTAAAATGAAATTAGCAAAGCCTTATCATTCACCGCATCTTTTCACCTTTACGAAGAGGTCTACCTTGAAGAAATCGAAAAAATCACTCTAAAAGGCGAAGGCATCATCCCTGATTACATTAGCACACCCGTCAAGGCGGTGGAGTAATCTCATCTTTTGATCATCAGATCATATGTTTCTTATTCTAGACATCATGTATTCGTCCGCATATTGTCCATTTCTTATCGCCGCCTTCTTTTTCAGCCCCTCAGTTTCAAACCCTAACTTTGTATAAAGCTTAACCGCCCTCTCATTATCTGAAAACACAGTCAGTTCCACTCTTACAAGCATTAACCAGTTATCGGCTACATCCAGTAGTGTTTCCATCAATGCTTGTCCTATTCCTATTCCCTGATACTCCTTATGTACCATAATGCCGATACTGCCAGAATGCCTTAACCTTGGGTTATCCATCACATTCAGTCCAGCAGTACCGACGATGATATCCTGTCCTTCAACAGCCATGACCGCAACAAACATATGCGTGTTTGCACCCATGTTCAGTATGAAATCCTCATTTCTCTTACTCCGTTCTGAAGGTATCCCCAAGATATTTTCAAAAACTCCGGGCATTCTTCTCAATTCGTTGATACCAGACCCATCTCCCGGTTTAACCGGTCTTATTTTATAAGTTTTCATATCCATCACTCCTTGTAAAGATTGTTTTAAAGTTAATCCTATTTTACTGGATTTCAACGTAAAATGATAATATATTTACAATAAACGGTATCGATCAAATCGTTGATAAGCTACATTACCGTATCTTTATATAGTATAGTGAATCGGTAAGTCGAATGTAGAAAAAAACAAGTATAGGTATACTATACTGCGTTATAGGCAATAAAAATACCACTTTCAAAGTGGTATTAAGAGAGCTATCAATGCTTATAGGATAAAATCTGCTCATCGGATTTAATAAATTGATTGATGCAGTTAAGCTCTTTGAATGTGGATTTATTGAACTTCAAATCGTGATTGATCTGTTCAAGTTGCTTTCTGGATAAATGGCTGCGTTCAATATTGGATACCCCTAATTCAACTTCCACTTCCAACCTTCTTTCTTTCAAGTTAATGAGTTCATGAATCACTTTGTTCTTCATACAATTCACCTCCTCATTCAATTTATACCCTGAATAAAATAAGGCATAACAGATACCTTAAATGCTTTATGGCTGCACTTGCTTTTTTACCATAATTGCTTCTTTACTCTTACCTGTTCTTTGACCATGTGAATAACCAACCACACTAAAATGCTTGGATAACTCATGAGCCATCTGCACATAGTCATCATTTTTTGCTCTTAGGCAACTCGATAGATGAACTACTTCGACATCATTTTCAATTAATCTTTTCACCTTGTGTTCAAAATCTCCGCCCGTATGCATAAAACCTACCAACTCCACATGTTCATCATAGCATTCAAATGCATCTTTTCTTTGATGGAATGCATTTAAACAACCTTTTCCAGTACATTTATCTGCAGTACTCTCATTAATTATTATCGCGATTTTCATAAAGCCTCCTTAAAATGATCAGTATATAGCATAACCTATATTATCAATTTGTGCTGTAACATCTGTTACATTAGGCTATTTAACAGCGTGAAATCAAAAAAACTGTTGATCAAACTATTTACTTATAATTACTTTACTAATTGAAATCTTTGGGTATCAATAAATATCTAGCCTAAATTATAGCATTCCAGCAGTGCATTATGTTACCTTTTGGTGTTATACTTAAGTAATAGATAATTGATCATAGGAGGCATGCATGAACTCACTAATACTTAAAGTAGTACAAGCGAAAACTGACTTTAAAAGCTTTTACGAAAAAAAAATTCAACTTATTGAATACAACAAAGCCACTGATTCAATCGAGAACCTCCTTGCGCTTCTTTTATCTGCTGCAAAACTTAAAGAGTATGCGGTTTTCAGTCAGCTGCTTGATTACACTGAAAGCTTTCCAGAAGTTGAATCTAATCAATATTATAACTTTTACTACTGTGAAGCCTTAGGTGCGTTCTATGACTCCACTAATAATTTTGAGAGTGCCATCCAACACTATGATCAAGCCTACAAATATGCCCGAAATCTTGAAGATCCATTTCTTATCTTAAGCTCAAGGCGTACGCTTGCTGCGACTTACTATCATAATAGAGATTTAGAAATGGCACTTTACTATTCGCAGTTGGCCGTCCAATCTCTGGATGATAGCACTGACATTTTGGAATCGATAAAAGTGTACATGGTCTATGGCGTCATCCTAACAGTAAAATCAGAACTTGAAACCGCGCTTAAAATCAATCTTAAAGCACTTGCTCTCTATGAGCAAGTCGACAATTATAAAAACCAACTCAATTATGGCGTTTTAGTCCTCAATACTTTCGAGGTTTATTTCAAATTGGGCAATCTTAAAATGGCCAACGAACTTCTTGAAATCGGACTGCACACGATGTACGATAACCACTATGATTACTTTCTTGATGATTTGCTAAAAACAATAGCAGATTTTTATGAGTGCCAAGGTCAACTTAACTATGCGGTCAAATACTTAAAGGACTATATTGCTGTCAACGAACGAATCAACTCCCCCCGACCTCAAATAAATGAGCACCCCATGCAACAAGAAAAAATAAGACTGCTTGAATCAAAAAATGAGTTACTTAGCAAACGCGTGACTGAGCTTTTTCATGAAATCGAATCGGAAAAATCAAATGGAGAACTGAGCTCCTTAATACAGAATTTAGAAGACGCACTTGAACATGGCGAGATCACAGCCTTTTATCAAGGTAAATGGTCCGTTGAACACAGGCGTATAACAGGAGCTGAAGCGCTTATCAGATGGGTGAAAGACTCAAGTGTGATTCCACCAGGAGTCTTTATTGAAAAAGTTGAAGAGTATCCTATCATCATCGAATTATCCAACAAAGTCCTAAAAGAGTCGATTTCATTCTGTAAGGAAATAACGACAGCCTACGATCCCGAGTTCACGATTAGTGTGAACATTACGCCCTACCAGCTTATCAATCAGCCGCTCGCGAATACGATTGAGCACTTTTTAAAAGAAGAAGGATTGGATGCAAGTCACCTTGAAATAGAAATTACAGAACGTAGTTTTTACAATCAAAATCCTAAAATCATCATGGAACTATACCAAATAAAAGAGCTTGGCGTTCATATCTCCCTCGATGACTTCGGTGTAGGCTACTCGGCTATTTCATGTCTAATCGGAATGCCTGTCGACTCAGTGAAACTCGATAGGATACTCATCAATAATCTTGGTGAGAACATAAAATCTCAAAAGTTAGTGGCCGGCATCATTGATGTCGTTCATAAATTGGATTTAAAAGTAATTGCTGAAGGTGTTGAAACACAAAAGCAAAAAGATTGGTTAATCGAGGAAGCTTGTGATGTACTGCAAGGGTACTATTTTTCAAAGCCTGTAGATCGTAAAAAGTTCATCGATGAGTTAATGGCTCAAGAATGATGGCTATCTTCCCTCAGAAATCAACTTTGTAAGATAGCTAAGCGATGGATTCATATTACCTGTTTTCCATGCGGCCACAATATCGTTTTGCCGATGTTCAGCCTTAACGTCAAGCTCTAAAAAAGTCAAGTTGGGCCCCGCATAATCTTTCAAACTGCTTGGTAAAAGTGCGACCCCCATATGTGCTTCCACTAACACAAGCACTGTCTGAACTAAATTAGGCGTGTTCACGATCTTTGGAGAGAAGCCATTATCAGTGCATATTTGCAGCGTTTTATCAAACCCCTGCGGAGATTCATGACGATTTTGAATAATAAACGATTCTTTTGCAAGTGCTTTTAGGGGAATGGTCTTATTCACCCACTCCTTTGCCAGCTTACTATCTGATGCTAAAACTGCACACAGAATTTCAGTGCATATATGATGTGTTTCAATTTTAGTCTGATTATGCAATTCTTCCAGGGATTCAGAAATGCCAAAAGAAAAAGTAATGACAAGATCCAGCGCATCTTCATTAAGCGCCTTAGTAAGCTCACCTTGATGATATCTATTTACCTCTAGTGTCACATCGGGATACTTCGTGTGAAACTGATTTAGGATTTTAGGTAGCCATGTACGATCCCCATAACCGATATAGCCGATACGAAGATGTCCTTTATAACCCAAATGGGCCTTCATAGTGATTTCCTGCACCTCATCAAGCCGTTTAAGAAGCCCTATCGCCTCGCAGTAAAGTACATTTCCTGCTGGGGTGAGTTTAACCGATCTCCTATTTCTATTAAAAAGAGGAATACCGAGTTTTTTCTCCAGTTCTGAGATTTGCTGACTGACTGCAGACTGTGCCACATACAGGCTCTTCGCCGCTTCAGTAAAACTCAACTTCTCCGCGACTGCAACAAAGTACTTCAATTGTCTTATGTCCATCTTCCCCTCCTATTTCGATTGATCCGGTAGCTAAGTAGCTTCAATTATTAATGATATCCTATCACTTCTTATCTTTCACGACAATACTTATAAGTAAAACTGATAACAGAGATTCATAACCGCTATTTTACTCCTTGTCCTTAAAACTGTACAATAGAATTATAAAAAATTGTAAGGGTTAAAATAATTCAAGAAGCGCACTTGCGCTTTTTTATCAAAACCCAGGAAAACGTTCTCACCCACTACGACAAGGAGGCGTCCCTTGACTAAAGTCAAAATTCTGCATGAATACTGTAAAAGCTGCGGGCTCTGCATCGACATCTGCCCCAAAAAAATCCTGAAGATCGGCGATACAGCCAACAAAAAAGGCTACTTTACTGCCGTTTGTACAGACCAAAACCAGTGCATCAGCTGTGCTCTCTGTGCCACAATGTGCCCAGACGTGGCCATCGAAGTGTACAGAGAAAAGCGCTAGGAGGAAACCATGGCTCTTGAAAGAATTCTATTAAAAGGTAACGAGATTATCGGTGAGGCTGCCATACGTGCAGGCTGTAAACTATTCTTCGGTTACCCCATCACTCCATCTACAGAAGTTGTTGAATACTTATCAGCACAGTTTCCAAAACGTGGCGGCGACCTTGTTCAAGCCGAAGATGAAATCGGCGCGATCTACATGTGCTATGGTGCCGCATGCACAGGTAACCGTGTAATGACGGCATCTTCAAGCCCTGGTGTCAGCCTAAAGCAAGAAGGTATCTCTTATGCTGCCGCGGTTGAACTACCTATGGTAATCGTAAATGTCAACAGATGCGGTCCTGGTCTTGGCGGTCTTGGTCCGGCTCAATCAGACTATTTCCAATCGACTCGTGGCGGCGGTCATGGCGACTACCGTACCATCGTACTTGCGCCATCTAAAGCTCAAGAGCTTTACGACTTTACAATGGACGCATTCGATCTTGCAGACAAACACCGTAACCCGGTTATTCTTCATACAGACGGTTTCCTTGGGCAGACTATGGAACCGGTATGGCTTAAAGAGCGTCCTGAAATGCCTCAAGTGGATAGAAGCTGGGTCGTTGATGGTGCTAAGGGTCGCGAAAAACGCGTACTCGCAAGCTACTCGCTCACTAATGAAATTGGTGAAGCCAACAACCTTAGATGGGAAGCTAAATATAAGCACATAGAAGAAACAGAACAGCGCTGGGAAGAGTTCCACACAGAAGATGCTGAATACCTGCTAGTAAGCTACGGTACAACAGGTCGTATTTGTAAGAGCACAGTACTTAATGCTAGAAAACGCGGCATTAAACTTGGTCTTATCCGTCCAATCACGCTTTGGCCATTCCCTAAAAAGGCGTTTGAACCACTAATAGATAACGTTAAAGGAATGCTTACTGTCGAACTTAACACAGGTCAAATGATTGAAGACGTTAAGCTAGCGACTGAGTGCAAGAAGCCAGTTCACCTATTCCGTCGTCAAGGTGGTATGCTACCGACAGAACACGAAATTCTTGAAAACTTAATCTCTACTTTTAACTTAACGAACGAGGAGGCCTAAGCATGAGCAAAGAAATGCAAAAAATCTTTGGCCGTAGCGCGGGCCTGACAGACGTGCCATTTTCCTTCTGTCCAGGTTGTACACATGGTACAATCATGCGCCTTATAGCCGAGGTACTTGAAGAACTTGAAATCATAGATAACACCATCGGTATTTCACCAGTAGGATGCGCCGGTTTTAGCCAGGACTTCTTCACCAACGACTTTATCGGTGCAGCCCATGGTCGTGCCCAAGCTGTCGGTATTGGTGTAAAGCGTTCACTGCCAGATCGTATGGTGTTCACGTATCAAGGTGATGGAGACATTGCTGCAATCGGTACGCAACATGCAATTCACGCTGCTGCGCGTGGTGAAAACATCACATCCATCATGGTCAATAACGCAATCTTTGGTATGACAGGCGGCCAAATGGCACCAACTACCTTAGAAGGCATGAAAACATCTACAAGTCCTTATGGTAAGAACACAGTTACAGACGGTTTCCCTATCGATATGCCAAAACTGCTTTCTAACCTTCCAGGTGCTGTATATGTAGCGGCGGTTTCTGTCGATTCTCCAAAAGAAATTGTTAAAGCGAAAAAAGCCATCAAAAAAGCATTTCAAGTGCAAATTGCCGGTCTTGGCTTCTCACTAGTCAGTGTTCTTTCTACTTGCCCGACAAACTGGGGCCTCTCACCTGTAGATAGCTTGCAGTGGTTAAGAGACAACATGATGCCTGTCTATGAGATGGGTGAATTAAAAGTCACTGAGGAGGTAGCTAAGCTATGATGGATAAAATAGTAATCGCCGGATTCGGTGGACAAGGAGTTATGTTCCTTGGTAAAGTACTGGCTTACACTGGTATGGATTCAGATTTAGAGCTTTGCTGGATTCCTTCTTATGGTCCAGAAATGCGCGGTGGTACAGCAAACTGTTCAGTAATCCTTTCTGACGAAGAGATTCATTCACCAGTAATCGATCAGGCAGACGCAGCAATTGTAATGAACATGCCTGCCTACGAAAAATTCGCACCTAAAGTACGTCCTGGTGGCGTGCTGATCGTAAACTCGTCATTAGCGGATATCGGCGAGCACCGTGACGACATCACAGTGGTAAAAGTACCTGCAACCGATCTTGCAAACGAATTAGGTAGCCCAAGCATCGGCAACATGATTTGCCTTGGAGCATTACTACCTCACCTGTCGCTTGTTGATTCCAACAAGATCGAAAAGGTTATCACAAAGCTTACAGGAAAACGTCCTGAAATGCTTCAAGTGAACTTGGCGGCAATTGAAAAAGGTATGTCACTATAAATAATTAAGCACCCGGTGTAGTTGATTTTCACCGGGTGCTTTTTTTTATTTGAAATTGCTACATCAGTCGTTTAGCATTTTCTGTGAGTTTATCTATCGCCCTTGCAGTAATCTTTAATTCCTCTTCAGTTAATCCATCAAACAGATGTACAAGCATTTTTTGATCATCAAGGGATCTTTCTTTCCAGTATGCCGATTTCAATTCAGATGTTCTAACTCTCGTGACCCTTTTATCATTCTCATCCGTATACAGTTCAACAAACTCCTTTTTCTCAAGTTGTCCTAAGAGTACTTTTACATTTTGATGAGAAGTCGCTAGTTCATTCGCAATTTCCTTTATTGTAGGCGAATGATCAAACGCATTGTCGACAACAATCAGAAGCATTAATTGCTTTAACGTTAGTTCTTTCGAACCAGTTTGCCTGTTAAAAAGCACTTCCCACATTCTAGTAACTAAAAAAGACTTTGCGAAAATCTCACGAATGGAATTAATCATATTCTAATATTCTCCTTATTGACTTTCCTGTAATTAGGTAATATACTACCAATATAAAAAGGTAACTTACTACCTATATCTTACACGCAATTATTCCCAAATGCAAGAAGGAGGACTTCACATGAAAACAGTACTATTATACTCGTCAAAATATGGTACAACAAAAAAATGCGCCGAACTATTGGCTCAAAAGCTTATACAGTGCACACTTGTATCACTAGACGCTCAACCTGACTTTGACGTATCTGACTATCAAAACATCATCATAGGTACATCGGTCTATGCGGGCCAAATCAGAAAACCAGTGAAGACATATCTCACTAACCATGTTGACCTTCTTAAATCTAAGCACGTTTCATACTACTTCTGCTGTAATGATACGACCGACCATTTCAATCTAGTTCCCGATCAGTTGAAGACAGAATCAACGATAGTTACGCAGTTTGGATTTGAGCTAAACCAATCTAAAATGAACTTTTTCGATCGCTTAGTTACTAAAATGATTGCTAAGACTTCTGAAACAGTTAGCGTGATAAAATTTGAAGCAATTGATGCTTTTGCTAAAAAAGTCGAACTGGCAAGTAACCAGGCAGTATAGAGCATAATACCCTGCATTGGAAAAGACCTTGTTGTATTCAATACTACAGCAAGGTCTTTCCTATGGAACTAATGGATCGGCAAGAGATGATATCAACATTCAAACTCCGGATTAAAGTTGTTTGTTCATTAGCATGTTATTCAATTGATTAGAGAAAATGCAACCGCTCCGACAAGAGCGAGTGTAACAAAAATCAAAATAATTAGTGATAATCGATCTTGTATTAATTTACGCGATTTTATCATAGCTTGCACATTTTCGTCATCATAAATAGAATCTATTAGGCTTGTAGTTGCCACCTCAAAGTTTTCAAGAAGCACCTTTGCTCGTTCAACATCATCCGGTGAGATATAAAACTCAATCAGATGGTTTGTCGCCCCCATATACAAATGCGCTAAAGCACCGTCACTAGAATACTTTTTCACACATGGGATGGAATTGTCATTAAGTATTGCTTCGATTTGTGTCGCATAGGCATCGCCTTCGACTTGTTTTACTAGTACTAGATCTTTATTCATCATTTACCCCCTTATACTGACTATTGTACACTAATAAAAGACATCATTCCATATGATGTCTTTTAAGTGTGAACCTTCTATTTCTTCCACCTCTCAAGCTTCGGTATACTGCGAGTCGCCAACCATGCCACCATACCGTTCATTCCAGATTCTTTCATCTGCGTAATGCAAAAGTCTTGCATTTTCCTCGCAGTGTCCACTTCTGGCGGCGTTAAAAACTCACCGTCTTTGTAGCACATATAACAATACTTCTTGTTGATCGAACCGTCTTTTTCAGTGCCGCCTCCTTGCGGGTCCTTTTTCATTGGAAAACCGCAGCTTTGACAGAATTTATACTCTTCCATTGTTAGTCCTCCCTTCTATCCATTACCCTATCCATCTACTTTCTAAAAAAGTTCTTGTACCCTGCCTTATCCTCAATATTGAACTCAATCATTCTTCGCAGCAATTTCAAATCCACTTCCTGATTCCACTTCACCTTTACAAGGCCCTTTGTATGATCATATCCTGATTTTTTGATATCATCCAAAAACAAAGTCACGAGAGCTTCTTCAGGAGTAAATGACATATGATGCATGGCCATGCTAAAACCTATGATAAAGGTACCCTCATGAATAAACATGGGTTGGTTCCATTTAATAGCTGCATCAAGCATCGGAAATTCCTTTTCAATCCAGTTGAAAACATCAATCATTCTTTTTCTTTGCTCAGGAATCTCTATTGCGTCAATATAGTCTTTTAACTCCTTCACATTACACCTCCAGAATCAAATGGATATCCTGTCACCGGTTTAGCTAACTTTAAGGGTTTAGCTTCTTTAGTCTCAATGAATACAAGTATCCGTCCGCCCATTGATCATTCACCTTCATCACCTTTTTTTCTTCACCTACTTTTGAAAAACCATTCTTTACAAGTACATGCTGAGAAGCAATATTCTTTGACGAAGTTCCCGCGGTAACTACAGTGATGTGATGGATATTGATTGCCTCTTCCAAAATAAGCCTTAGTGCCTTACTTGCATAACCACGCCCCAGCTTCTCCTTATCCATTCTATACCCAACCTCAGCAGATTTCTCACCGGTTTTTACGTTAAGGCTCAAATTAATCCGACCAACAAGCTCCCCCTCATTTCCCCTAATGAGATACATTATATAAGAACCGGATTCCTGTTCTTTTAGCAGCTCATCCATAATACCTGAAAAGGTCTCAAAATGATTGTATCCCTGTGGGCGTGGTGGTAGGTCCAATTCGAAGAAAAGTCGATTTCTGGTCTCAAAGTCATATAGCTCCTGATAATTCTCTTTAGTGACTTTTTCAATTCTTGTTTTCATAGCATTCCCCTCCTGAATCATACGATATGTCCATAGTATCACTATTTAGAGAGCCTCAGCCATCTCAAAAATATCAGAGAGCTATTGCTTGTTCGGTAGAATCGCTTCTTCCAACTGATCATTTACCATTAGAGATTCTGAAAGATATTCAATTAGTGCTCTCATTTCAACAGATAAAACCTTATCTCTCAACACCTTTTCGTAGTGGTTATAAAAGACTGTGTCATTCAATTCTAACCAACTTAAGCTCTTTTTTGGTCCTTCATACCATAAGTCATGTAACTCGAAGTAGATCTCCAGAATGTCTCTCACAAGCCAGTAGTAGCGATAAGTTCCCTCAATATCCCCCTTCGTTGAACGAAGGTACATTTTATTCATCCAGTCTATCAGGAAGAGTTTGTCCTTTCGCTCTTTCTTTTCAGGACCACATGCGTACATATCATCTACTGTTTTTAAAAGTTTCTCTCCAGAAGCATCCTTGTCAACTAGAACTATCCCTTCCCGAATATGAAGAAAGTCTTGTGGTGCTAATAGAGCCTTCTTGCTCATCACCCAAACATCAAGCTGTTTTCCTTCAAAGATACCGGTATCGTTCAAATCGATCTCACTCTCTCTAAAACACACAAGATCTACATCGCTTTCTGCAGTAAAATCACCACGAGCATATGAGCCATAAAGTATGACTGTATCGCACTTGTATTTCACTAGTAAGTAATCGATTAGGCGTTCAATATAATTGTCCATAAATATCCTCTAAATTAAGCGTTATCTTTCTTAGCAAAGACGTCACAAAGCAGTCTCATTTGAACTTAGCAAGGGTTCATACATCATAAGCGCATGATTTTCGTACAGTCTCGCATCATTTATCACTTTACCCTGTAAATCAAGCGTCTTTCGCCAAATACTATTGTGCCTGACATATGCCCCCCAGTACTCATGGCTCAAATGGTGGTCTTTTTCATACACTGAGTAATCAAAGTACTTAGGAAGCTCTGAACGTATTTCTCCTATTAAGTAGTCCTCTTCAATACGTATATGAAATTGATACCTTTCTTCAGTTGTGTTTTCAATTTGCAAATCACGATAGTTGTAAACACAAGATGCACCACTTCCAAACGGTTGTGTCCGATTACTGTCTGGGAACACATCAAATCCATGCCGATGTCTTTCAATCACATTAAGAGGCGTATGTAGCGTCATCCAAAACAATAAGTTCGAGAGCTGACAAAGCCCACCCCCAGTCCCTGCTCGGAACTTGCCATAGTGAAGTATCATACCCTCCTTATACCCTTTTCTTTTCGTAGGTTTGCCAAGACTGTACCAGTAAGAAAACACCTCTCTAGGTTCAATCACTAAACCGTCAATTGAGCGAATGGCAATTTTTAAGTTCTCCGCCTTATTATGCTGCATCCACATATCAACATCTTTTAAACGTCTTAGTATCGGGGTGCGGTGGGTAAATGTAATATAAGGCAGCAGCTCATTCGTTCTATGTTTAGAGAATCGACTCGATTCTTTCAGCCACTGGAGTTTGCGTTTTTGCCTAAAGTATAATTTTCCTATGCTTGTTCGGAGCTTAGAACGCCTTTTAGGCATAAGGTATTTATATTCACTCATTGACTGTTACCATATGGTTACTCCCTAACTCATAGTGATGCACCTATTGCATCTTAACGTTGTATCATTTCCAAAGTGAATGTAAAAATCCTCCACTTGCCCACTTACTCGTATCACTTCTTCACTATCAATTTTAAGTCGTATGTAATCACTTAACTTCAATTTGCGTGTCAAGAAATTTCCGTTAATCCAAACATCCAGCCAGTAAAGTTTTTCATGATCAGCATCCACGAAAAATCGACCTCTACATCCGCTAACGTAATCCTTTAAAAGTTCAATAGTTGCTTGTTTCGCCTCTTCTCCAGTAACATTAAACTCCAAATACTCTTTTTTAAATGAACTCGAATCATTTCTAAAGACGTTCATTATGTGATCGTCTACCTTACGACTGTTAAACGTCCCATTATGACTTACTTTTCTTCTTATTGAAGCTGTTAAGAGTATCTTTTGATTGCCTACTTGGTATATCATTGAATCCTCCTTGCTTAACGAAAATAATCAAACAATATAAATCGACAGACTATGGCTGTTCAACGACAACTTTACTTAAGTGTCAATTACCTAGCACATTTCAATTTATGATGAGTGTCATTTAGACTTTATTATCTTTTGTTTCACTTTTCTTATAAGAATATAATATATTGACATTGATGCCGCTAAAATAAGTAGTATGTTGATTAATTCTTTAGCTTCAATAACATTGTCAAACACTGCAGAAATATGAATTGCCGTTGAAATTAATGAAAATCGAACCATAAAACGGCTCACTTTTTCATACTTACTCAAATCCTTTTCGAAGTTTTTTATAAAGATGATTCCTACAACTGCAAGGATAATAGCTGAAATAATTCGCGTAAGCATAACAATTGTTATTGGTAACATAAAAGTTCTCCATATCTATAGATGAATAGTCGTTAATCGTTAAAGGAATCAAGCTCCTTCATACTATATTTCTGCAGTTTTATTATAGGTGTTATATTCGTGTATTTACAATTGATACTCGTAATCAATATAATCTCCTGAAAAACTCGTTTCTGAATTGTTGACCCTTTTTTCAACCAATTTGAACCCGACACTTTCGTAATTTCTTTGCGCTGGAACCAACGCTTGGTTTGTAGTCACAATTATTTTCTTCAACTCATTTTGTCTATTTCTAGAAAGCGCTTCTTCAAGCTGTAGTTTTCCGTATTTCATTCCTTTAAATTTAGTAGCCACACAGTTGTGGCCGATCTCTACATAATCAGGCATGTTCCTTGGATCCCAGGAAACAAATCCTATCGCCTCATCATCTAGAACAGTGACTATGCAACAGCTATCCCCTATGTGAATATTGTCATAAAAAAAATCGTCGCACTCTCTCCAATTCAAACTAAAGTGTTCTTCATATCTTCCGTCATAGGCATATGCGTCCTTTAGCAGTTGAAAGAGTGTTCCTCTTTTGAAATCGCTGACTTTACGATAGGCTATCATCATTTTTCCCCTTCAATCGGATACTCCGCTTTTTAAGACTTTTCATTCTTTCCAATAGTTTTTTGAAGCTTCAACTTTTTTTCTTCAATCAAAAATCCTTCAATTTCTTCTTGTAATGCTTTTTCGAAGGTGAACTTAAAAATCGGCGCTGGAACGTAATCCGGGTATCGTTTGTACTTCTTATAAACTTGCAGTTCGATAAGTTGCTCATCTTTGACGGGTTGCCAAATGAAATTCTCAAGCTTATCAAAGTTTATTTTAGCAGTGGAGCTATAAACAACAGAATCTGTAATTCCTTTTTTAAGAACCAAGTCAACAAAATCCCCTATCAAAGCTGCAGCAACTACTGCAATCATTGAAAAGTTCAAGTCAACATACGGATATCCGATTGCCTGCATCTTTCGGGTTACAATCATTTGAAGAATCAAAGCAATGCAATACATGATTATTGTAAATAGCCTAGTATTGTTAAGAGTCCATTTGCATGAAAATAAGTTTTTTCGATTCAACCTCTGCCATCTGTAGATCCGGTAAGCGGTTAGTGACAATCCAATTACTGAAACAGCATATAAATATACCGCTGTAATGAGCTTATCAATCATAGTTTTCTCCTAAAAAGCATTTGCAAAGTTGCTCTTCCCTAGGTTAGCAACCGTAATAGATGTAGTGTTCTTTTATACCATTTCATTATACAAAAAAACACAAACTAAATTGGTGATTTAAGGTAATTGTAACAAAACAGTTTCATGATTTAGTCACAAACCTCTTTCTATTGAGATGAAATTAATTCTCATTTAGTGTATAATGATTCTAAACATCGTTAGCATTCGACCTTTCTGAAATCAATCATTGGATCAAAGGTTTTAGATAGCAATCCATATAAAGGAGACCAGCATATGCAAATACAATCAACAAAGAATAAGGAACAACCTAAATGGCGTAGCTTCTTAAAAGACATTTTCATCTGCTCCCTAGGCGCATATGGCGGCCCAGAAGCGCATTACGGCGTTTTCACAGACCAGCTTGTCGTAAAGAAGAACTATCTTAGCGAAGAGGAACTCGTTGAGCTAATCGCCCTGTGCAGCATCCTACCAGGTCCGACCAGTACACAAACCATTGTTTCCATCGGTTACAAGACCGGCGGTCCCCTACTGGCTTTTCTCACCATGATGGTATGGGCGCTGCCAGTGCTTATAGCGATGACCCTTCTATCCTTTTTGTATCAGTTTCTTGAAAGCAGGAACATCTCTCATGATACCCTTCGATACATCGGTCCCATGGCTGTCGGTTTTATCGTGGTTGCCGCTTTCAGGATCGGACGCAAAGTCGTTAACGACAAACTTACAGTCGGGCTCTTGCTCTTTGGCGCACTAACCACCTATTTCATCCGTGACCCTTGGGTCTTTCCGCTAGTGTTGATCCTCGGAGGAACAGCAAGTATCGTCACATCAAAGAAAAAGGACTTATGGAACCATGTTAAACTGTCTCCACCTTGGCCATACCTAATTGCATTTACCTTCTTCACACTAGTTGGAATCGTCTTGACGCTCACGTGGGACCATCGAATTGTTCACTTATTTGAAAGCTTTTATCGATATGGATACCTCGTTTTCGGAGGCGGACAAGTTGTCGTACCTGTGATGCACAGTGAACTTGTGCTAGTCAACCAGTACATGACAAACAGCGAGTTTTTAACGGGTTACGGCCTAGTTCAAGGACTACCTGGACCAATGTTCAGTTTTAGCGCATATGCAGGTGGCATGGCTGCCCGTGGCGGAAGTACGCTACAGCAACTGCTCGGATCGATAGTAGGCGGAATAGGTATCTTCTTACCAGGTCTTCTTTTAATCTATTTTGTCTACCCCATATGGGAAAACCTAAAAAAAATCAAAGGGATCAAGGTTTCATTAAAAGGAATCAACGCAGTAGCAGGTGGTCTGATCTCTGTCTCTGCTGTAATCCTCATGCAAAAAAGCGGATTCACCCTAGATAATCTTCTAGTGATGCTACTGACAGTCGGTCTATTGCTTTCAAGAAAAATTCAAGCACCGCTTATTGTGATTGCAGTGCTTTTGATCGGTTATATTATCTAATCTATATAGGGAAGTAAAGTATGTTAAATCATTAATAGGTCATGATTATTTTCAAATGTTAATCGCCCACTGGAAGTCATCATTCAGTAATCATTCCAATAACACAGTAGAACTTGGTTATGCCATAAATTTTGTGATCATATTCATTTTTTCATCGAAGTTCACATGCTCAAATGACTTTTGACCCAGAATAAGCAACTTACTTGTAGAAGTCTTGTCATCATCCTCTAGTGCTTTGATTTTTGCATAAACGACATCCAATGTTGTCGTTATTCCTAGCTTGAATTTGTTAAGATCAAAATCTGCAGCACTCATTTCAGGCACAATCATTTCTCTTGATTCCCATACATGAGGTAACTGACCAGCTAATTGCTTTGCGGCTTCTACCTTGCCACAGTGCAAATAGACAAAACAGAGATTCGCCTTTGTGGTACTCCTTATTTTGTCATTCACACAATCCTCAAGAATCAGTTCAGAAATTCTCGTGGCCTCATCTAAGCTTTCCTTTGATACCTCATAGTCCTTATGGATCGTTAATGCCTGAGCTAACTCACACATGAATCCATAATCATTAGGATAAGTTTTAAGCGCTTTCCTGAGCTCTGTGATGGCTTCATCCACCTTGCCACTCTTAATTGCCCTATGAACAGTGCTATGAATTCTACTGATCTCTTCCTCATTTCTAAGTGTATCCATACCTAAGAGCTCATCCGTAGAAATACCAAAGAAATTTGCAATCGCCGGTATCAAGTTGATATCTGGATAAGTCATCTGATTCTCCCAGCGACTGATCGCTTGCGCCGACACTCCTAGTATTTCTGCTAGCTTGTCCTGTGTTAAACCTTTTCTTCCTCTGTGCATTTTAATTACTTCACCAATTCTTACTTGCATATCTTGTCTCCTTATATCAATGATTGGCCCACTTATATCAATTACTGGCCTAAATCAATAGTAAGGTATTCGCATTTGCTAAGCCATATCTTAATTGATGGGAATTAATCAACTAAAGTGAGAATTAACCACGCCATGACTGATGTCTTGCCGTACCTTACATCCTATTTCACATCAGACAATGAGTGTTTCTTCTGCTGTAAGCTCGTTAAAATGACGACGTCAAAACATGCTTCACTTAGTCAACACAAATTCGTCGATTATTAGCGAGGTGTCATTTTCGACTGCATAAACGCGAATCAGAATCTGAAACTGAGTTGCCTTGATCACTGTATAAACAGGGTTGTTTTCATCGTAGTAAAGCGACTTCCAATATCGCTTTGCACTGGTATCTGCTTTGTAATATTTTGATCCAGAACCACTTCCGCCAACAAGATAGGTCACACCCTTATCGATTTCTACCACTTTTTCATCTTTTACCGTAGTCCTATTGTAAATATGATCATGTCCACTTAAGACTAAATCAACTCCCAAAGCTTCAAATACTGAAGAAAATTCCCTGATGTAGTTCTCGTTGTACCTCATCGGATACACACTTCGATGCATCAATACAATCTTAAATTTGTTTTTTTCACTTAGCATGATATCATTCAGCCAAGCTGTTTGCTCTTTAAAAAGTGAAGGTGATTCTGTATCTATGACAGCAATTCTCACATTTGGCAAATCGATATAATAGTTTCTTTCCTCTAATAATATTATTCCATTGTCAGGAAAGTTGAAGCTATGAATGAAATTCTCATCAGAACCCATTACATCATGGTTGCCAATTGGAGTCATCCATAGTCTGTCATCGAAATAATCACCCATAGCCAAGTCCAAATAGTTCCACTGCTCATCCTCTTCGCCATCATCCACCAGATCGCCAGCCAATAAGTTTATGTCTGGGTTTCCAGACTCCAGCAGCATGTGCTCGTAAATCCTTCTAAAAGCATCGTATTGACTGCGCTTATAGCCTTGGATATCTCCAAAGAAGGATAGGATTACCTCTTTTGTGCCTACAGTTTCAAATTGATATTGCTGACTGATCAACTCACCTGATCTTAGGTAGTAAGTATAGCTGGTATCTGGCTTAAGCTCAATTAAGCTCGCTTTGAAAATATTTAACAACTCGGATTCAGCAAATTGTAGTTGCTCTACAAATACAGCATCATAAGTGTCCACAAGATGCCCTTGCGTGTCCAAAACTAGTACTGACGCGCTGTCTATGGATTGTGGCAAAGCAAACGTCACATTGATCATTTCAGATGGATTTTCACCTGGGGTGAGCATTAGCCTATAAGGTTTCAACTGTCCTACTAACAGTTCTTCAAAGGAAAACATGTCTTCTATATCTTCATTAGCGGATTCATTCGCATCAGCAGTTTGATCCACATCCCTTTCAATAATCACTTGATTGTCAAACGAGAAATGAATGACCGAATCGAATGCTAACTCTTGACTATGGACATTATTTAAGAAACCCACTAGTAAAAACAGCACAAGCATCTTTAATTGACTCATAGAATCATCCTTATCTTCATAGGAACTTAATCATAATTAACGATTTTTCTAAAAAGCATTTGAGTGTAGCAACCAGTAAAGGCGGATTCATATTTCTTTTGCAGCTTCCTATCGGATTCATCGAGTTCTAGGCATACTTGACTGACTTTACCATCATAGATATTAGTAAAGGATACTTTATGACCTGTTTTCAGTGAAAACAATTCATCAATGCTGTGCACTTGAGACTGAACCAAGAGCGAGCCTTTATAGCCCATCTTGACATAAAACTTTTCTGCTGATTCGACTGAACCAAGACTTATCGTTTTGATATGATATTTTTTTGCTCTTTCTTCAAGCGCATGAATCATTTTTTTAGCGATTCCGGTTCGCCTGTAGTTTTCATCAACTGCCAAAAGTGCGATTGTTAAATTATCACTATCCATCAATCTGCCAAAAACAAGGCCGATAACCTCATCTTCCTTACTCGCAAACAGCATCAAATCACTGTATTTTTCCATTCGTTCTTCCCACTTTTCAAAGGAGTATTCGGGATTATCAATAATTGGTCTACCTTTAAATACGACTTTGAAGAGGTTGAATGATTTTTTAAGTTCTTGTAAGGATGAAACATCATTTATACCGTAACCCATATGATCGGTCTCCTTAGTGATATGTCTGTAATTACCTTTCCCCTGCCAGATATATTATGATTGATCAGTTGTATAAGTTCATGCTCACATCCATCCTCAATGCATGTGTCGATGATGCAAGTCGGGTGTATGGGCATGCTTGTGCTCCATTAGATCATGGGTGTGTTCATGAGAATGTTCAAACGTGATATCCTCATCGTGCATATGCATGTGGTGCCCATCGTCATGCCTATGTTTATGCTCATGCCGCTCGTAATTATGGGCATGTTTGTGCTTGTGATCTTCCGATACGGCGAAATAAGTACCCAGCAGCATGATTGCAAGTGCGATTAGGAATGATTTTGTGATCGGTTCATGAAGGACAAGAAACGAAATCAGCACTCCTATAAATGGTGCTGTCGCATAGTATGCGCTTGTTCTTGCTGCTCCAAGGTCCCTTTGCGCCCTGATATAAAGAAAGATACCCAGTCCATATGTCACAAACCCTAGAAGCAAGGCAATCGCTATGTACAACCAATTATTACTGTATGCCTTAAGATAAAAACAAATCAGTGCAGAACCGGTTCCAGAACCCAATCCCTTGATGACCACAATTTGCAAAGGGTCCTTTAAAGATAGCATTCTTGTGCAGTTGTTTTCTAAACCCCAAAATATGCAAGCCAGTAATACAAAAATGGAGCCAAGAGAAAAGGACAGACTGCTAAAATCACTCACTGACAAGATTATGCTCGAAATAGTAATAAGTGTAATCGCAAACCACATTCTACGACCTACTGTTTCCTTGAAAATAAATAGCGCAATCAAAGAAGTCGCAACAATCTCAAAATTATTAAGTAACGATGCGTTCGCGGCTGTTGTCTTGGACAATCCAAACATCAAAAGAATTGGTGCTGCAATATCAAGAACTATCATCCAAAGAATATACTTAGTTTCATTTTTTGTGATTTGGGCTTCGAATCGTTCCTTTTTTCTCAATTCGATATAGGCATTGACACCTGCCATTCCAAAACCCGCACCTAAATATAAAAGAGCGGCCATAAGTACAGGTGGTAGTTCTCTCAAAAGAAGTTTTGCCACTGGTGAACTGACACCATATAAGAGCGCAGCCAATATCGCAAGTCCTATCGCTTTGAACTTGACACCACTGTCTTTCTTTGTCTGTATCATTGTTTCATATCCCATTTGATGTCCTCTCAATAGTTAATCGTCCCACAACTGAGTTTCGCTTAGCATTTAGTTTCTTTATTTGTGTTTCTAAACAGAAGTTACATGAGGAAATTTCATAATAGATCACACCTGTTAAAAATGCAATAGCTAAAGCTTGCCAAGAACGCAAATATGTTGATGGACCTTTTTAACATCACCCTGCCATCCTCTGATCAATTTCGGTCCTATCTGCGATTATATCAAGTTCAGTACATTCTCACCACTTTGGCAAGCCAACCTATTACCTTTAAAAGAGAAAATTATTTCATCTCATCTTCTTTTTTATATTCCCGCAACCTAGATATTTTACCAGTATACATTTTGATACGTATCCTTTTAGATCCACTGACAGCGAACACTATTGCATATCAATTCTGTTCGTAACATTCATAATCCATAAGAAATAGTAATCCTTTATCTAACACTTTCTAATCATGTAAGCTGCATTTTCTAGTATGCGTAATCATGTAACAACACATCATTAAAATGAATAACACCTTAATGAATTTATTACTCTACAAATCATACCATTTATTGACACCGTAGTCACATAATCATTGTCAGAATATATTTCAAATGCTTGCTATGCTCATATCAATTGCTACTTATACTTCATCACTTATAAGACTGTCAAACATCGCTTATACCAATTGTCCTATAAAATTTAGAACAGTTCCTAATTGAACTAAGTAGTTGTCTAGCATATGATTAGCTTATCTGAGAGCTACAAGGAGGTATCATGATTTCTACTAATCTTAAGTGGGCATTCGTTACTGGAGCAAGTCGTGGAATTGGTTGTGAGTTAAGCTTGTTTCTTGCTCAAAAGGGTTTTAATTTGTTGTTACATGCAAGAAAACGCGAAAATCTGGCAGCAGTAAAAGAAAAGGTGGAGTCTCTTGGAAGTATCGTTCATACTTTCGAAGCGGAACTTTCCGATTCTGACCAGGTGATTGAGATGCTGGCAAAAATTGATGAATTGGCTTTACGTGTGGACTATGTCTTCAACAATGCCGGTATTCAAATTGCTTATCGGCATGATTTCTTTAAAACACCTGTAGAAGACTTTGACCTAAGTAACAAGATCAACCTAGTGGCACCCATGCAGATCTGTTATCACTTTTTACCAAAAATGATCGCGAATGATTTCGGGCGTATTGTCAATACGACTAGCGGAATCAAAAATGAACCCGAGCAGGCCGGATATTCAGCAAGCAAGGCTGCGCTTGACAAGGTCACCAAAGATATCGGGTCTAAGCTTGAAGGAACTGACGTGATGATCAATTTGGTCGATCCAGGTTGGTGTAGAACAGATTTGGGCGGACCGAGCGCACCAAACGATCCTAGAAGTACGCTTCCGGGTGTGGCGCTTCCTGCTTTCTTGAATGATAAAAAGAGTGGACGCATTTTTGAAGCACAAGACTTCAAGGATATGCTCCTTGAGGAAGCCATTGATTTTGTTCAAAAGTCTACAATCAATCAGTAATTTGTTTGCTAATGCAAAAAGAGTAGCGGCTACCGTAGTCGCTACTCTTTCTTTATTCTTCTAATCTCTGTGTATCTTTACTATCTGTTGGTGTGACTCTATAGTGATGAAAAAAGGTATTTATTTCTCTTATAAGCGCCGATGAGTTGCAACGTCATCAATATCCAAATGACGGGTTCACTGATAATGACACCGAAATAGCCGATTTTAGGAATGAATAAAGGACCTAGTACAAAATAGAAGGGTATATTCCACAGTAAGTACCGACTACCTGTAGCTTTCTCATGGTATTTCCCTTCATATGAGTTATAATAAATACAGCTATGTAAATCACTAATGTATTGGAGGTTTCTATGAACTTGGATTTTGTGCGGTTTGGTGATCAAATCCGGCAGATAAGAAAAAACTGCGGTGTATCACAGGAAAAGGTGTCTGAGATTACAGGAGTGGCTATCGAGACGCTTCGCAGACTTGAAAAAGGGATTGCAGAGCCAAAACTATCGACGCTAGAGAAGCTGTCTGAGGTTTATAAATACGACTTGATCTTCCTACTGACTAAACACAGAAGCAAGTTCAGCTTTTTTTCAAATGAGATTGCCGGGATGATCACGAATGAGCTGGATAGCCTTAACTACGTGGAGTTGAAAGCTAAAATAGAAGAGGTCATTCAGCATATCATCGATTCGAACGGTCCTAAGCATAATAGCAAGTATTATATCGACTACCTTGAGGGGTTTAAGTCATTAGAGCTGAATACCACTAAGAACATCGATAAGAACATCATCAATACAGAAGCGATCCTTATGTTGTTAAGTAAGGACCGTAAGAATATTGCAACTGATCCCTATCTGTTTTCACTCGAGGTTTCCGCATCGATCTACTTGGTGATTCAGTATAGGCGCAGCAAAAGAAATATTGAAGCGATTAACCTGATCGAATGCCTCATAGATAAGATTAGGTCTTACCCAGCACTTTCTGATGAGCATATCAGAAACCTTGCGACGCTCTATTTGAACTTGAGCTATTCCTACCACCATTTGGATGAACATGAAAAAGTGAAAGCCATTGTAGACGGTGCTATTGGCGATCCAGTTCTTTCGTTTAGGAGTACGACCTACAACAATCTGATGCTACGAAAAGCAATTGCGATGTTCCATTTGGACGATCCAGACTATTATCATATCCTTACAGGGGTACTTCTCAACGAAACAGAGGTTCGAAAAAACCAGATAGGAAAAACGCTGCTTGATCTTTATGGGATTGACCATCATGTGATGAAGCATGGGGTTTAGGTTGTTCTGAAAAAGAGCGCCTTTAAGACCAAAGAACTTAATTTGATCTCAAGGCGACTACGTAGATTATTTGTTTTGTATGCTGTTTAAGTAGGCTTTCAGGTGCTTTTCTTCGCCTCTATCGCTTGGGTCGTAGTAGCTAGCACCTTGTAGTGCTTCTGGCATGTATTGCTGCTTCACGTAGGCTCCGTCATAGGCGTGCGGATATTTGTAGTCTACCCCATGCCCTAGTTTTTTTGCGCTTTTATATGACGCGTCTTTTAAATGACTTGGCACTTCACCGATATCTTTTGTTTCAACATCCGCCTGTGCCAGTCCTATTGCCGCATAGGCTTTATTTGATTTGGGCGAACTTGCAAGATAAGTCACCGCTTGAGAAAGTACGATTCTACCTTCTGGCATACCAATCAGTTTAATGGCATCTGCAGCTGCGGTCGCCACCACAAGGGCCATCGGGTTTGCATTTCCGATATCTTCTGCTGCACTGATCACAATTCTTCTGACGATGAACATAGGGTCTTCTCCGCCCGCTATCATTCTTGCCATATAATGCAGTGCCGCATCAGGGTCAGAGCCCCTGATGCTCTTTATAAAGGCTGATACGATATCATAATGCTGGTCTCCGCCCTTATCGTACCTGACGTCTTTTCTTTGAAAGCTTGCTTTGATATCCGCTAAGGTAACCACAAGATCACCGTCTCTGTTTGGATCGGTTGACAGAACGGCAAGTTCTAGCGCGTTAAGCGCCTTACGGGCGTCGCCGTAACAAAAGTTAGCAAGGTAGCTGATTGCCTCTTCTTCCATGATGGGATGATAATCCGCAAGCCCTCGTCCAGGTTCTGACAGGGCTCTTTTTATGATGATGGTCAGTTGATCGTCGTCAAGCGCCTCTAGTCTAAATACCATGGTTCTTGAGATCAAGGCGCCGTTGACTTCGAAGTATGGATTTTCTGTAGTCGCCCCAATCAGGCATATCACACCGTTTTCAACATAAGGTAGCAAGGCGTCCTGCTGTGCCTTATTGAACCTGTGGATCTCGTCGATAAAGAGTATGGTCTTTTGACCGCTAAGTTTTGCGTATTCGGCCTTTGCTATGGCCTCTTTGATGTCTTTTATTCCAGATGTGACAGCGTTCATGTTAAGGTACTGCGACGAGGTAATCTTTGCGATGATTCTAGCGATGCTTGTCTTGCCCACACCGGTAGGACCATAGAAGATGATCGACCGCATCTGGTCCGCCTTGATCATTCTTCTTAAAAGTGTTCCTTCGCCAAGCACCGATTCCTGCCCGACAAACTCATCAAGGCTTGCAGGTTTCATCCGCTCTGCAAGTGGCGCATCGTGTCTGATTTGTTCATCGTTTATCATGTCCAGTAGATTCATTCTCTCACCCATATCTTCATTGGTTGTATTAAAAAAGCTGTTATCCCAAAATGGATAACAGCTTTATTATAACATAAAACTACTTATATACACGCTTAACATAAGGCGATGTTGCCAGTGATAAGAGTCCACCATATTCAAGATTGAACGTTACCGTGTCGCCTACCTTGTAGTCGTTTGCAACTTCAGTAAGATCGACAATCAGGTGATCGCTTGATGCACCAAAGATTCTGATACGGCTATCCACAGGGATGATGTTGTCGACATTCACGTCTTGTCTTCCTACTGCAAGTATCGCGCGTGTTTTGATGCCTTCATCCTCGAACACCGGCTTATTGCCGAACGCGTCCATACCGATTTCACCGATTGGCAGCGTCGGTTTTTCCTTCATTTCAATGATCTCTGCAACCAGCTGAAAAGCATCCTGATGTGTGTTTTCGATAGCGTCACCGAATGCGGTTTCTCTGCCAAGTACAAGCGCCTCACCAAGTCTAAGATTGTTGATTCCTTTTGGAAGGCCATCTCTGTCAAGCAGGTATAGGCTACTTGAATTACCACCAGATACGATATCAAGTGTTAAGCCGTATTCAGACTCCAGTCGTCTTGCAAATGCAGAAATCTGACCAAGGTTGTCTGCATTTGGCACCACTCCGCCGTAGCATGTCAAGTTGACTCCAACACCGATTAGCTGAATGTTTTCAAGTGCAGTGATCTCACTGACTGTCGCTTCAAAGTCTACCGGCATGATGCCTTCTCTTAAGTCGCCAAGATCAATCATCAGAATGATCTCATGCACTAAGCCTTTGGCACTTGCCGCCTGGTTAATCGCTTTGATCGTTGCGACTTCAGAGTTTAGGGTGATATCCGCTGCTTCGACAACTCGCGCGGCTTCAGAAATCATCGGTAGTCTTAAAAGTACTTTTTTAGGTGCGAAAAACTGCAGTCTTTCAAGGTTTTCAATTCTAGAATCCGCCAAGTAGTCTACACCGCCGTCCACATAAGCCTGTGCTGATTTTTCGTCAGCACAGAATACTTTGGTGACACCCATTACAGAAATTCCCTGTGCTTTGCATTTATCAACTAATACTTTTGTATTTTCTTGCAGTTTTTTTAAATCGATTACTAATTGAGGGTACATCCTATCCTCCGCTATTCTTCATCAAGTTCTAAACTATGTTTCATCAATTTGTACGCTGCCCCTGGGTGAACTTTGCTTAGTACACCTAGTGAGGCCATAATATAATCGTTATCGATCAGAATTTTAGCTTCTTCAGTAGGATACAACTTATCACCCTTGTTGCTTGTCGCAACGGACTTGAGTATCTCGTGTCTTGCATCCAGTCTAGTCAGCGCGCCGCCTGTTCCGACGATATACTTGACACTGGTAAGGTCCTTACCCACTGCAAGTGTCTTTTTAAAGCCGCCAAACAGTGTTCTGAATCCGCCTGCATGCCTGTCAACAGCATGAAGCACCGCTTCTTTTGTAAGACGCTCGACAAATCGCTTTTGTTGTTCGGACTTTGGTATCGGTACATGGTTATCGATCAGATGTTTCACTTCGTGTTCTGAATAACCAAGATCTTTGACAAGTGTATCGATTCCGATTAAGTCTACGATGTTATGCATGTTGATATAAACACCCAAGTCGCCTTCAACAGTACGTTTTGCAACCGGTTCAGGACTTAACAGAATACGACTGATTTCTTCTGATCCTTCAGTCACTGAATGTAGGTCGGTTGTGGCACCGCCCACGTCAAATACGATCAAGTCTCCGATATGGCTTTTCAAAAGTTTGGCAGCTTCCATCACTGACCCCGGTGTTGGAATGATCGGACCGTTAACAAGCTCCCTCACCTTAGACATGCCTGGCGCGTGTACGATATGCTCTTCAAACACGTCTTGAATCACGGCTCTTGTCGGCTCTACATTGAGCACATCGATCTGAGGATAGACATTATCCACGATATGCAGCAGATGAGCCTTTCCTTCTTCTTCAAAAATCAGTTTGATTTCTTCGTGGTTTTCGATGTTTCCGGCATAGATCACCGGTACATCTAGATCAAGCGCTACAATCTTTTCTGCGTTTTCAAGTGCCGTATCACGTTCTCCGTAGTCCACACCACCTGCTATGAGTATGATGTTTGGGGCAACATCTTTAATCTTTTTAAGGTCGGTTCTTCTTAGCTTGCCCGCAGTCACCAAATGGATGTTGGCACCTGCACCTAAAGCCGCTTCTCTTGCAGCTTTTGCTGTCATGTCGTATACAAGTCCGTGAACTGTCATCTTCAGTCCGCCTGCTGCAGAACTGGTTGCTAAAAGCTCATTGTAATCTAGTGTCTGGTGCCCAAGTCTAAACTGCAAGTCGTCCATGGCAGCCCTAAGTCCGATGGTCACATCGCCATCAGATACGCTTGTAGGCGCCTGTCCTTGGCAGATGAACTCTGGATGGTCTGTATCTACACCCTTGAATGCGTTAATTACTGTGGTCGTACTGCCGATTTCTGCTACCAGTACATCTATTTTCATTTTTCACCTCTTGTAGTAAAAATCAAGGCCGCCCATCGGGCAGCCTTGATTCACAGCTTATACTACTCTAAGCCCAATTTTTCTTTTTTTGCTTTTACTAAGAATGTCGCAACTTGCGTGCCTTTGTCATAACGACCGAAGCCTTGGTCCATTCCTTGTGTTCTTGCGATTTCTGGAGATACTTGAGTACCGCCTGCGCAGATGATCAGTTTTTCACGAACACCTTTTTCCACTGCATATTCATGAATTCTCTTCATGTTTTTGTAGTGAACATCGTCATGTGAAATAATCGTAGAAGCAAGGATTACGTCTGCATTGTGCTCGATGGCAGCATCTACTAGTTTCTCAACCGGTACAGATGTTCCAAGGTATTCAGCGTCGATACCGAATTTTTCGATACCGCCGTGCTTGATGTCGATTACTTCTCGTAGACCAACTGAGTGCTCATCTTGGCCAACTGTTCCAGCAACAACCTTCATACCGTGTTCTTTAACAAACTCTCTGATTTCATCATCGCTCAAAGTTTCTGGAATTGGTGGAATCACAAGTTTATCCATATCCACTACAAACTCAAGTTTACCTTTGACCTGAACACGTGTACCTTCTGATGGGTGCATCATTTCAACGTGAATTACTTCCGCGTCTTTCATGTTCATGTGTTTTGCAAACTCAAGTGCTGCGAACTCGGCAGTTCTTGAATCAGTCGGTAAGAAGAACTCAGTAGTTACAGTACCGTCACCCAACCATTCAACTTCTGGCTTTAGTAAGTTAGTGTTTCTGTAAGCTTCTGTTTCGTCCATACGAACATTCGCATTATCCGTTTCGTCAAGCTCATCGATGTAGATGATCTTTTCAGGTTTTTCAAGCGTACAACCATCGATCAGTACCGATGGATTAGATACAGCACTTGCATCGTACTGCTCGATGTTATTGTCACCAAAGTGAGCCGTAACTGGAGCCATGTAGTCGAAATCTCTTTCGTATACTGCGCCAGCGCCAACACCACCGTCGATTTTACGAGCGATACCGTCGCCGTTTCTTTCTGGGTACATTCCTGAATCTACAAAGCTACCTTTTTCAACTGCGTTGAAGTAACCGCCGTTTTCTTTGATGCCTTCAAGGAAGAGGATTGCTCTTTCTTTAAGCTCTCTTACCTGTTGTGGTAAGAAACCTTCTTTTCTGATCTCAACCATGCCTAAAAGGTCGTCCATTGTCACAAGTGATTGCTTGGCAGTGTCACATGCTTCGATGTTGAACACGTGCCATGGCACGTTACGGCCTTCATCTGGAGTGATTGTAGATTGAATATCAGCATTAGTAAGTCTTGAAATCAACATGTTAAGAACATGCGTAACCGTTGCTTCACGACCAGAAGATGTGATATATTTTGTATTCATTTGAGCACGCATTTTGTATTCGTCAAAGAAGTCTCTAAGCGCTACAGCATACGGTAAGTCAAACTTCAAGCTTGGTGCAGGAGCCGCTGTAGGCGGTACTGTAGACAAGCAGATGTTTTCCTTTTTCATGCCGACTTTGTAAGAGAACAGCGCGTTGATACCGTGTTGAACCATAAGTTCAGGCATAACTTTCCAAGCATCTCTTGCAGTCGCGTTTGCATTGTGCGCGCCATCGATTTGAGCGATATCAGCCCAAGTCATCAGCATTTTTGATTCAGCGGCATCGATGAACGAACGAACCATGTTCACGTTTCTGTAAAGAACGTTGTATTGTGGATCTTGGTGAGCGCCGTTTACGCCTTCTTCAGCGAACATTACAGCGATATCAGGTCCAGCAACACCCGAAATGTATGAATGGTAATTGATTGGACGGCCCACTTCATCTTCGATAAGGTCAAGTGCTTTTCTGTGAGCTCTCACTTGCTTACGAGTGATCGGCACACCGCCGATACCTTGAGGAGAACCTTCGATCAAGCCATCAAAGTGAGATTGACCTGCAGTACGGATAACCATGATATGGTCAGCACCGTGCCAAGCAGACATTCTCATTCTACGGATATCGTCTTCAAATCTACCAGAAGCGATTTCAGTAGTGATTGTTTCCATCGGTTGAGGGTCTAAATTATCAAAGTACTGTGCAGCTGGTATTCCAATGCTGTTTTTTAGCGGCTCAGCACATTCTTCGTAGGTAAACTTACCCATTTGTAAATGAGGAACTTTCTTTCTCCAAACCCAACCTCTACGCTTAGGTCTATAGTTTTCAAGGTCTTGCAGAATTTCTCTTACGTCCATTTTTTGATCTGGAATTAAAGTCATGATTATTTACCCCCTTTGAAGATTGCTACTGCATCGTCCCAGTACTTGCCATCGATTAAAGCAAGACCTGCTTCACGAATACTTAAGTCTTTTTCTTTAGCGATACGGTAAACAACGTGACCGACACCTTTACCCATCAAACCACGATCGATAGCACCATCGACAAGCGGTTGAACTTCTAATGAACTAAAGCCCATTCTTAGTAGAACCGAACGTTCTACCGATGGAGAAGTGTGTGTTTTTGCAAGATCAAGAAGAGGATCTACAACTTCCTCAATCAGGTTCCAAAAAGTTTCTTTCAACTGCTCGTCAGATAAATCCGCGAGGTGTGCGCGTCTTTTTTCAAAGTCGTCTTCTCTTACTAATAAACCTTTCATCGAATAACCTCCATCATGCGTATTTTTTATACGTCACTTAATTTATTGATTGCATTTTTTACATATTCAGTATTTGTACTTGTCTCGTCCACCAAATAAGCGATATCTTCATCAGAAATCGTATTTGGATCAAAATCCTTAATAGCATTTTTAATGACAGACACCTTCAATTTATCAAGATCCAAATCACGTGCCTTGATCATCGAAGGATTAGCAGGCATGATGATGTTCACACCAGGTACTTCTTCATCTGGGTTGCCGAACTTGATATCTATGCCGTTGTCCCTTGCAAAACTAAGCTGTGGCTGAATGCTTTTGCCAGCGCCTGTATATTCAGTTTCTTGAACAACGATGATCTGGTCTTCGTTCATTTCTTGTGCGATAGCGAATGCGGCAACAAGCGAAGTGTTACCGGCAGGACCTCTTTCAAGACCTTCAATTTGAGCTAAGGCTTCTGTCATATAGAACACTTCACCTTGCTTGACAGTCACATATCTGTCCATATAACGCATAGGACGTGCAGCTGAACGTGGTACGTCGCTTCTATCAGGTACTGTGGTAAAGGGAACACCGAATCCAGTGTGACCTGTTGTGAATGATTTTTTATTGAATTGTTTGTCACTAGCCATATGCAGACCAGATAGATCGACACTTGCAGCAACCACTTTGGTGTCTACAGCACCTGCTTTTCTTAAGCCTCGCGCAGTACCGGTTAAGTTACCGCCGCCGGCGTTGGTGCAAACCACCACATCAGGGTCTCTACCCACACGTTCTCTCATTTGGAGCGCAAGTTCGTAACCAAGGGTTTCGACACCAGCGATACCGAACGGTGTATAAAGTGATGCATTGAAATATTCTGTTTCTTCAAGCAGTTGAAGGAAGGTGTAGAATAGTTCCGGACCTACGGACAATTGAACGACCTCGGCTCCGTATGCTTCGCATTTTCTAGCCTTCTCGATAATTTCCGGTTGTCCCTTGCCCTCAGAATCAAAACATTCCTGGACGATGATACATTTAAGGCCGTGCATCGCCGCCTGTGAAGCTACGGCAGCCCCGTAGTTACCGCTTGTTGCAGCAATAACACCCTTATAACCAAGTTTTTTAGCGTGATAAACGGCATTTGCAGCACGTCTTGCCTTAAAACTGCCCGAAGGATTGCATGCCTCGTCTTTTAAGAAGATTCTGGCACCCTTTCCTGCTTTCGCTGATTTTCTTGCAAGTGCTGTAAGGTTCTTAAGCTCAAGGATCGGAGTGTTGCCGACACCTGTGCTACCCTGGATCGCCTGCATTTCTTCTAGCGTATAACCGGTTTCTCGCATCATTTTTTCGTAATCAAAAGCGATCGCTCCCGATTCAAAAGTACTATAGTCAATACCGACAGCCTTTTTCATAATTTCGTTTCGGCGGCTCATTACACCTTGGTAACTGTTGTCTCTCATTATAAGTCACCTCCGAACAAGATTGATCTCAACTGTTTGCCTATTTCGTAGATTTCTGGAATATGTTTACCAAAGGAGTGGTTGTATGTCGGCGCGATTTCGACAATCTTACCTGTCACTTTACGTCCTGTGATGGTTTCTACTGTCACTTCGTCACCGATGTCGCCATCTTCAGTAAGGAATCCACGAACCCACATTTCAAGCGGCACAGATTTTGTATCCTCCGGCACTTGCGGCGCACGTTCAGCTGGCGTTAGTACGACGTTGTATATATTTACATAATCGCCTTTCTTAGCCATTGTATTCTTCCTTTCAAAATTGGATGATTTGCCTTTAGGGGTAGGCTTCATGTCTACCCGCTCAGGTATTATCAAAGAGTTGCGGGCGCACACAAGGCACGCCCCTACAACCGAATAAATTCAATTCGTACTAATTAGAACTTCTCGATACGATCTCTCATGTCGCCCATAATCGCTCTTGGTACTGGTAGGTCAAGCATTGTTTTAAGACCAGGATTTGCATTGATGATTTGTGGAATCATGTTTACGCACATTGCGATTGTTCCAAGACCACCTTCTGTTTCTGGTTTGATCGCCATGTTGATTTCTGGCTTACCTTGAAGTGTGATGTAGTCACCTGTGAATACGCCAACTTGCTCTGGTTCGATTTGTTGTGGGTGGTACATGTCGATAAGCACTTTACCATCTACATAACCTTGACCAGTCATGTTAACACCACAAACGTCTCCAGCAGCAGCAAAACCGTGTGGTGATTTTCTGTCTACGTCAGTTGTGATTGGAGCCATTTGAGTTTTGATGCCTTCTACTTTCCAACCTACAGCGTCACCGATCATCGTGATTGACTCTTCAAATCCAACATGACCAGCCATAGTTCCGTCTTCAACACGTCTCATGAACTCGTCTTTTGGTAGTCCAACGCCTTGCTCTTCCATTACTGTGTGACCAAATGGAGAAAGTGAGTTGATTCTTTCTGCTTTAACATGGTCAAGCTCAGTCATAGCTCCTGTAAGGATAACCACAAGCAAGTCCATGATAAGTCCTGGGTTGATGCCAGTACCTAAGATTGAAACGCCGTTTTCTTTTGCAATTCTATCAAGTTCAGCTGCAAGTTCAGGATTTTGAGCTTGTGGATAAGCCATTTCCTCAGCAGTCGAGATTACATTCAACTTTTGCTCTAAGCAATATTTAAGTCTTGGGAACGCTGACTTTGTGAAGGAATCAGTAGCACATAATACAACATCACAAACGCCTTCTTTAATTACTTCTTCAACGTTAGGGTTGATGATTACTTCGGCTCTATCACCACGTTCAACACCTAGTACTTCATGAATATCTTTACCAACTCTGCCTTCGTGTCTATCACATACAGCCGTGATTTCAACACCAGTCTTTTTAAGAAGCATCTCAGCCATACCACTGCCCATTGCGCCGAATCCCCAAATTGCTACTCTTACATTTCTTTTCATTAGTAATTCCTCCTTAAAGTTAGCTTGAAGCGTTATGCCCATTTATAAAGCAAGATGCGTGCCAACTTTAACAACCATTTTGTCAGTTTTCAGTATAAAAAAACTCATAAACATGCACGTCATGCATAGATATGCATCTAATCCGAGCGTCAGTGCATGTTTAGAAAACGCTTTCACAGTCGTAAACCCTACATGCAAAATATTTTGCGTTTATAAAGCAAAATATTTTGCATGCATTATACAATAAAATACAACATAATACACCAATGAGTCCATAAATACAAGTAGTGCAAAATAAAATGCGGGCATGTGCAAAATATCTTGCACATGCCCGCATGTATAATCATTCAAATACTTAAATCCCATACAGTTTCAGCTTATATTGTAGGTTTTGTCTTGATAAGCCCAAACTTTTTGCCGCCCTGCTCACGTTACTGTCATGTTCATTCATTTTCGACTTGATGATCTCAATCTCAAGCTCTCTGATCTGCTCATTAAGCGACCTGTCATCACTGACAAACGTGAGTCTTTCCTCTTTAACTTTCGAGCTTCCAAAAACCTCTTGCCAGTGGTCAGGCATATGTTCCTTATTGACCACATGCTCATCCTGCACCATGTTTAATGAGGATTCGATAAAGTTCTGAAGTTCTCTGACATTGCCACGCCATTCGTATTGCTTTAAAAGGTTCATCACCTCTTCTGAGAGCATCCATACGTCTTTTGACAGCTTTTCGTTGTAGTATTTTATAAAATAGTCCACCAAGTGCTTGATATCTTCAGGTCTTTCTTTTAAACTCGGAATCTTGATGGCTAGTACGTTGATTCTATAATAAAGGTCTTTTCTAAATTCGCCCTTTTCGATGAGTTTCGAAGGCTCCTCGTTGGTCGCAGCGATAATCCGGACATCCACAGGAATATCACCTAGCCCTCCTACTCGTCTGACATAGCCCTCTTGCAGCACCCTAAGCAGTTTTGCCTGAAGGTTTAGGGACATGGAGTTTATCTCATCTAAAAACAGCGTGCCCTTGTCGGCCTGTTCAAACAGGCCCGGTCTGTCCATCGCACCGGTGAAGCTGCCCTTTGTCGTCCCGAACAAGATGCTCTCTAAAAGTGATTCGGGCATTGCGGCGCAGTTGATTGCTAAAAACGGAAAGGTCTTTCTATCGCTTTCATAGTGGATACTTTGTGAGAACAGTTCCTTACCCGTACCGGTCTCTCCGACAATCATGATACTCGACGAGGTTTTGGCCGCGCGCTTGGCAATCTTAATCGCATTCAGGTAGTTCTTATTTTGTCCGATAAGCATATCGAAGGTATAATGCTTTTCTTTATAATTGGGATGATCCTTAGCTTTTGCAGGATCCATGATTTGCTGCCTTAACTGTATGATCTGTTCAGAAAGCTCACTGACTTCTGTGATATTTTGCGAGACTTCAAGCGCACCGATAATCTCACCTTCATGAAAAAGAGGCATGCTTGTATTTACAGTAGCAATGGGTTTTCCCATCAGGTTAAGGTACTTCTGATTGGGTCTATGCAGCGATTTTCCGGTTTTAAGCACGGTCAAAAGCGTCGAATTCTCTTCAGTCCAGCCGTCGTAGGCCTTAGTGATATGCTTACCAATCACTTGGCTAGCCTTCATACCCTCGATATCTTCCATCGCCTTATTGTAAACACGGGTCACTCCAGAGGCATCAATTATATGCACACCTTCATCAATATGCTCGATCAGTTCTATAAACGCTTCTTCTAAAAGTTTTCTAGACATATCTACCTCTAATCTAATGACGCTACTTGTATTTCTTCATATAAAGCGCTTTTGCAGTCTGGGGTGAGTCAGCACCCTCTTTGTTTTTAACAGGTGCGAACTCAAGCTCGCGAGACACCTGCAGGGCTCCCATATCGGTAAAGAAAGGGAATATGTCGAAAATAAAGCTTTCGTATTTATATCCGTTCGACTTATCTGGTGTAACAGAAACTCCAGAATCCGTGATATGTTTGATCTTTTTCACCGCTAGATGATACTGCATAGGTTCTGTCAGGTAGTCGTTTAGCACATCTGTTCTTATCAGATGGTTAAGAATGTTCGCATTGCTGTATACAAGCTCGCCCTTCTCATCTGTAAGGCGTGTATCTTGCTCGCTCATCTCAGAATACTCCACTATCGAAGGTCTAAGGTGATCGTAGCATAGTACGCCGACCTTTTCATCGGCACTTATCTTTTTGACGACCTTGCTTGCGGATTGCTTCATAGAAGCCTCGGTGTAACCTACAAATACAGGATCGCAGACGTCTGTGATGGCATTGTCAATTCCAAATAGGAACAACCACTTGATACCCTTATCTAATATCGAGCGCATCACACCACTTTTACCAAGCGCCACAAAACAGCCTCCATTGCCATCCGGGCTGAAGCTGATTTTGCCCTCGGATTCGATGATGATCCTCCCACTAAAATCAACTGCCGGCAGCATTCCCTGCCTGAAGAAAGTCACCTTCTCGCGTGGGTAGCCGAAGTAGCCGTTTTGCACAAAATAGGCGACGGTTTCGTCATGATTGGTGTCACTGGTCATGATATAAAAATCGATATAAGTCCCAGTGGTCTTTTCAACTCTTTTCAATGAATCGATATGCAGCTGGAACAAAGACGCACCAGAGGCAAGTCCGATATCAAAAGTACCCTTTGGTCCTTCATGTCCAAGCCTTGACCCCTGTCCCCCCGCAAGAAGCAGTGCGGCAACTTGCCCGGCTGCAATCACCTTAATTCCCAGCTGTTCAAAGGTTATTCTATCAGCATCTGTCAAGATATCAGGCAAGAGTGGCGAAAGACTCCGTTCGTGATCGGTCGCCTGCTGCCCCGTAACAAGCTGTCCATACAGTCGGTCGATCAGTTCAAAGTCGATCGATTTCAACTGATTTAAAAAATCAACCTGCGCCTCCTTAGGCAAACTCTCATAATGCTTTATCAAATGTCCTTGACCGTGCTTCTCAATCGTTGTAAATAATTCCATCAAATTCTCCTAATCCTCTATTCTTCAACCTGATACATGTAGTATAGGCGTTTTTTAAATCCAAATTTTTCGTAAAAGTCCATGACAGCCTCATTGCCTGCAGCTACCTTTAGTGAGATGCTTTTGGCATGATGTGCCTTAAGCCAGTCAAGTCCCTTTTGCATCAATTCTTCTCCGATGCCAAGTCCCCTCTTATCAGAATCCAGATAGAGCGCTTCGACTTCACCTCTTCTGAGTTTGTCGATGGCAACAATAATAAAACCGCAATCCTCGTGATCTTCAGCCACATACAATTTCACTTCTTCCGCTTCGTTGATGAATGCCAGTCTTCTTTCAAAATAATTGGACTCGAAAAAACCCTTAAAATCAATTGAATGTTCCAGATGATGCGCGTTCAACTTTTCCCATAGCGGTTGAATGACAGTCAAATCTGCTTCTTCCCTAATCTGCATAGAGCACCCCCAAATATAGTATCACTAGTATTTTACCATATTGCACCGCTTATTTGCACCAGTAAAAAAGACTGTCACCAATCTAGATTGGCAACAGTCTTCTATACGATTATTAATCCAGCTTTAGCCTCTTACGACTATTTAGCGTATAACGGATATTTTTTGCAAAGCGTGTGAACTCGCTCTTTAAGTATCGCTGGCTCAACCGTTTGGTTAAGGCATGATGCGATGATGTCAGCGATTTCTACCATATCTTCTTCAACAAGACCACGTGAAGTTACAGCAGGAGTACCAATTCTGATACCGCTTGTAACAAATGGCGAACGTGTTTCTGAAGGTACTGTGTTTTTGTTGACCGTGATTTCGATATCGCCAAGTAGCGCTTCTGCGACTTTGCCGCTAATTCCTTCTGCGCCAAGGTCGATAAGCATCAAGTGATTGTCTGTACCGTTAGATACTAGATTGATTCCACGGCTCATCAGCTCGTTAGCAAGAACGTTTGCGTTCTTAACCACTTGCTCCTGGTAAGCTTTAAATGCAGGTTGTAACGCTTCGCCGAATGCAACAGCCTTAGCAGCGATTACGTGAACAAGCGGTCCACCTTGAAGTCCTGGGAAGATCGCTTTGTCAACAGCTTTCGCGTGCTCTGCTTTACAAAGGATAGCTCCACCACGTGGACCTCTTAATGTCTTATGAGTAGTCGTCGTTACAAAGTCAGCGTACTCACATGGATTTTGGTGAAGACCAGCAGCTACAAGACCGGCGATATGAGCCATATCTACCATTAAAAGCGCGCCGACTTCGTCACAGATTTCTCTGAACTTGGCAAAATCGATTTTTCTAGCGTATGCCGAAGCACCAGCTACAATCATTTTTGGCTTATGCTCGATAGCAAGTTGTCTCACTTGGTCATAGTCGATCATTTCTGTTACAGGGTCTAGTTTGTATGACACAAAGTCAAAGTAAAGACCAGAAATGTTAACCGGAGAACCGTGAGTCAAGTGACCACCGTTAGAAAGATCCATACCAAGTACTTTGTCGCCAGGTTTAAGTGCGGCAAGGTAAACACCCATGTTCGCGTTAGCGCCTGAATGCGGTTGAACGTTCGCGTGGTCCGCGCTGAAGATTTCTTTCAATCTTTCGATTGCAAGCGTCTCCACTACGTCAGTTACCGAACAGCCACCGTAGTATCTCTTACCTGGGTAACCTTCAGCATACTTATTTGTAAATACGCTACCTGCAGCTTCCATTACCGCTTCTGATACAAAGTTTTCTGATGCGATCAGTTCTAGACCGTCTTGTTGTCTTTTAGTTTCGTTTTGAATCGCTTCGTAAACCACTGGATCTGCTGATTGTAAAAATCTAAAATTCATGTAAATCCTCCTTATCATTTAATGAGGTATAACCCCACTTAAGCCTGAGTCGTTTCACCGTTGCCAAAATTTTTAGTGATCGTAGAAATGTAGCGTTTCTTTCCTTTTAACGCATCATCTTTCTTTCTGATAATGATGTAAGATACCGCCATACTGGCAAACCCTACAAGTACACCGATCAATTCTGAATTACCTACACCGATAAAGCCTAAAAACAGTTGCGTAAGTCCGATGCCTAAAAGTAGTGCCGCAAGCGGAATGATATACACTAGGAATGCAGCTCGCAGAACATCCGCGTCCGCCATATCGATTTCAACAAAATCACCTGGTTGCGCATCGATCGGGTTTAAAACATTGACTGTTGTCTCCATGTTCTCCTCACCCAACTGACACGCGCCGCAATCACCGCACGCTGTGTGCTTTCTCATAGCGACGACTGCCATGTCGTGATCAAGTTCTACAACCTGTCCAATCCGATTCATCGTACTCTCCTCTCGAGAAAACGTTATCCTAGTTTCACAACTACTATTATAAATTATTACACGTTTTAATAAAGTAGCTGGAAACAAATAATATGTTAAAGAATAGTAATGTTTAGCCCTATTCTTCTGTTTTTTCTTCCTTTTCCTTCAAAACAACCGCAAGTGCCAGTTCTTCAAGCTGTGCTGCATCTGCTGGAGAAGGTGCGTTTGTCAAAGGACACGCTGCATTTTGTGTTTTAGGGAATGCGATCACGTCTCTGATATTTTCAGTTCCTGTAAGGATCATTGTCAACCTGTCAAGACCGTAAGCGATACCGCCATGTGGTGGCGTACCGTATTTAAGGGCTTCAACAAGGAACCCGAACTTATCCGTGATTTCCTCCTCAGTAAGACCAAGGGCCTTGAACATTCTGTTCTGAAGCTCGGCATCATAGATTCTGATACTGCCGCCACCCACTTCAGATCCGTTGATGACAAGGTCGTATGCCTTAGCACGTGCGTTTTCTGGGTCAGATTCGATAATGTCAAGATCCTCTTCCATCGGGCTTGTGAACGGATGGTGTTTCGCATAGAATCTGCCGTCATCCTCATCGTACTCGAACAGCGGGAAGTCAACCACCCATAAAACCTTAATATCGTTAGGATCGATCAGGTCAAGCTTTTTAGCAGCCTCTAGTCTTAAACCGCCAAGTGTGACGTTTGTAACCGACTTCTTATCTGCGATAAACAGGACCATATCGCCTACTTTCGCATCCATTGCTTCAATGATAGAAGCAATCTTTTCTTCTGTCATGAACTTGGCAATCGGCGAATCGATTCCTTCTTCGGTGACTTTCAACCAAGCAAGTCCTTTGGCTCCGTAAGTCTTTGCTGTCTTCTCAAGATTCTTCATCGCTTTTTTACTGTATGCTTCGGCACCACCGATGACATTGATCGCCTTTACAAGATGACCATCTCTAACTGTATCCTCAAATACGCTAAATCCGCAATCTGCCACTAAGTCGTTCAATTTCACCATTTCCATGCCAAAACGTAAGTCTGGTTTGTCCGAACCGTATTTGTCCATCGCCTCAGCGTAGGTCATTCTCATAAACTTAGACTCAAGCTCCAATCCTAGGACGCTCTTGAAAAGTTCACCCATCAGCTTTTCGTTGACGGCCATGATGTCTTCCTGGTCGATGAAGGACATTTCGATATCCACTTGCGTGAACTCAGGCTGTCTATCAGCACGAAGGTCTTCGTCTCTAAAACATCTAACGATCTGATAGTATTTGTCAAAGCCCGAAATCATCAGCAGCTGTTTGAATAACTGTGGCGACTGTGGCAGCGCATAGAACTTGCCAGGGTGCACTCTCGATGGCACCAGGTAGTCGCGTGCGCCTTCTGGAGTCGGTTTAGTCAGTACTGGTGTTTCCATATCTAAAAAGCCTTCTCGGTTTAAAAAATCTCTAATCGTAGAAGAAATTTTATGACGCGTCTTAAGGAAGTTCTGCATCTTAGGTTTTCTTAAGTCCAAATATCTGTATTTAAGTTTTAACTGGTCACCGGCGTTATCGTCATCATTGATATGGATCGGCGGCGTTTGCGAGAACGAAAGAATCTTAAGCTCCGCACCGTAAACTTCTACAAGACCCGTAGGAATTGATTCATTGATCGATTCGCGCTTGTGTACGATACCCTTCACAGCGATCACACACTCACCTGTAAGCTGGTCAGCCTTGTTAAAGGACTCTTCTGAAACAGCGCTGTCGAAGATGATTTGTGAAATACCTTCACGGTCTCTTAAATCCACAAAGATCAGTCCGCCTAAGTTACGCTTCTTCTGAACCCAGCCCATCAAGATCACTTCTTGACCGATATGTTCTTCTCTTAACACACCGCTATAGTGTGTACGTTTCCATGTACCTAAAAATTCTGCCATCTTTATCTCCTTTAAATTTAAATAGTAACAAAAACAAAAAAGACCCATCCCTGCAATAGGGACGAGTCAAACCCGCGGTGCCACCCTAGTTGACCATTTGGTCCACTTTGATTGATTTGGCATAATAATTGAGATGTCTTTCATACCTTCAATCACTCCCGGCTCCCACCACCCCGAAATCGCTGTGCTTCATCTTGGTATTACTCTTTCCCATGCCCTGTATATATGGTTATTTTACATGGCTAAAAGCCATGAGTCAACACTTATCGCTAAGACTTCATCACTTCGACTTTACGTTTTACCATCTCGTCGACTCTGCTCAGGTAGTCTTCCAAACTCTTCACGTTATGGACTCTTTCAAAGCGGTCTTCGCTTGGGTAAAAGAACTTGCTCGAAGCCCCTGCTCCAAATGCCAGAATCGTCTGTTTTTCTTCCATAATCATCATATTGTAGATCGACGCCTTATCCTTTAAGGTATAACCCACGTTCTCAAGATTGCCGAGCATATACTTTTGACGGTACATGTAATAAGGCACATAACCTTGCGCGCGTACTTCCTCGTCAATCGTACTGAGCATGTCCTCAACCAAATGCTCGTTGGGCAGCTCATAATCGTCACGTTCCCTATTCAGTCTAGAAGAACGTTTGATAGCAAGCGTATGGACTGTGATATTTTCAGGCTTTAACTTAAGCACAGAATCGATAGACAGCTTCGCATCGCTTAGCGTCTCTTCCGGGAGCCCCACGATCAGGTCCATGTTCACCGCATCAAAATTATATTTTTTTACCATTGCCATCGCTCTGACCGTCTGCTCGACATTATGCTTTCTGCCGATGATCTCAAGAGTTCTGTCGTCCATGGTCTGAGGATTTACACAAACCCTGTCCACACCAAGTTCTTTGAGGGTTTCAAGTAAAGGTTCGTCAATCGCATCAGGTCGTCCGGCTTCAAAAGTGAACTCTCTTAGTGAAGACACGTCATAATTGTCATTGATCGCCTTCACTATCCTTTTAATCTGCTCAGAACTTAAAACGGCAGGAGTGCCGCCACCAAAGTAGATCGTGTCAACTTTAGTGACATCCAGCGACTTGGCTGTCTCTGTGATTTCGTAGATCAGCTTTTCAGTATACGCCTCGATCTCCTTTTCTCTACCTGCAACCGCATAAGAAGGAAAAGAACAATACAGACACCGAGTCGGGCAAAATGGAATACTCAGATAAATCGAGAACCTATCTTCTTTTATTGGATAGATATAGGGACGCTCCAAATGACAGATTTCAAGCAGAAGGTTTACCTTTTCCTCAGATAAGAAGTAGTCCTCATCAAGAATTTTTCTGATCTCATCATCATCATGACCTTGGTCCATTAATTCATGGCAAAGCTTTGTCGGTCTTACACCAACAAGCACTCCCCATTTTGACAAAGCATCATGGCACATGCTGAGTGCTTCATATAACTGCCTGACGAGTGTGCGTTTAGTACGCTTTTTGAACATGATCGTGTCAAGCTTAGGGTCGACAAAACTAACCCACTCTTTTACAAGTTGTCCATCAGTATAAAGACCAGTCGTCAAGGTTCTAACGTCTTTGTCCTCAAGCTTACTTACAATCTGATGCCCCTTATCAGACGGCTCCAGATCATGGGCGATTGTACAGGCTTCCTGTTCTAAAAAGATATTTGCGATATTACGAAAATCATACTCATAATGATGACCTACTATAGAAATTCTCAATTTTATCACTCCAACTCTACACGTTAAAAGCGCCATACAGCGCTTTTGATTTATCTCATATAAGGATTGCTTCGTACTTCATCTCTAATGGTGGACTGTCCGCCATGTCCCGATAAGACAATCAAACGGTGCGGAAGGTCTGCCAGTTTGACAAGCGATTTTCTCAGTGCGTTCATATCGCCTCCGTACAGGTCCGTTCTTCCGATACTGCCTTTAAAGAGCGTGTCGCCTGTTGCGATATACTCGCCGGCAACAATGCAGATACCACCTTTTGTATGGCCAGGCGTGTGTACAATCTTAAGCTCAGCTTCACCTAACATAAGTATATCCGCATCTTTTACAAGCACGTCCGCCTTAAATGAAACCGGCGGTATAGGAAACTGCCTTGAAGCATTCTTATGTGGGTCTTCTGTCATTTCTGCGTCCTGCTCATGAATGACAATCTGCGCGCCAGTCAGACGTTTTAAATCCGAAGCACCTGCGATATGGTCCACGTGTCCATGTGTCAGCACGATGTATTTCGCCTTTAATTCCTTAGTTGCTAAAAAAGCTTCAATGCGGTCGGCATCTCCACCGCAGTCCACAACAACCGCTTCTTTTGATGTTGGGTCCCATAAGATATGCGCATTGGCCTCTAGTAGACCTACAGCTAACGTTTTAACTCTCATTTTTTCTCCTAAAAGTTCTTATGGCTGTCCAGTAGGATAGTTACCGGGCCATCATTTTTGATATCGACAAGCATATCCGCCTGGAACACACCTGTTCCAACCTTAATGCCATAACTTCTGATTTTTTCGACAAAGGCCTCATACATGCTGTTTGCATCATCAGGCTTAGCAGCTTTTGAATAACTAGGACGTCTACCTTTTCGCACATCCCCCATCAGGGTGAACTGCGATACGATAAGCGCCTCGCCGCCGATGTCTAGCAGTGACAGGTTCATCACGTCTTCTTCATCTTCAAAGATTCGTAGATTAACAAGCTTTTCAGCCATATAGTCAAGATCCTTATTGGTGTCTTCTTCATGCACACCCAAAAGAACCATCAATCCTTTTTTTATCGCTCCGGTCACCTTGTTATCCACGGTTACGGATGAGGATGTTACTCGTTGTACAACTGCTCTCATGGTGGGAGGCTCCTTGGATTTTGTTTGTTTTGGTTTTGGTTTTAGTTTTAGTTTTGAGGGATTAAGCACCTCTTCACAATACCCCAAATTAGTTATTTTCAAATGAAAATTTGGGGTATGTTGGCCGGTGGGGCGGCGCAAATGAGAAAAATTTGCGCGAGCACCTCTTCGCAATACCTAAAATTAAATATTTCTAAATGAAAATTTTAGGTATACTGGCCGGTGGGGCGGCGCAAATTGGGATACATTTGCGCTAACCAGTGACCCTCTTTACATCTATAACCTCTGGCATTGATTTGAATTTGTTGATGATTTTCGTTAACTGTTCGGTGTTTTGGATTTCTAGGTTTAGGTTGATTAGGGCGATGCCGTCTTTGGTTCTTCTTGCGTTGACGCCGTTGACGGTTACGCGTGTTTCTGCCATTAGCATCGTGATTTCAGATAATAGTCCTTTTCTGTCAGGAGCGACAATCTGAACCTCCGAATTGTAGGAGACCACTTCATCCTTAGCCCAAGACACTTCGATGTATCTGTTTCTTGCCTCTTCGTTTGTCTCTAGGTTGGAACAGTCCATCTGATGCACTGTAACTCCCCTGCCTCTTGTTATATACCCGATGATCCTGTCACCAGGAACAGGGCTGCAGCATTTGGCGAATCTGACAATCGTATTTTCGATACCTTCAACGATAATCCCTTGGTTGCCTTTAGGTTCTTTCTTATTCACTTTTTTAAAGTCGTGTTCTTCAAGGCTTACGCTTTGGTTCTCACGCTTTTTCTTTTCTTCTTCGCGGTAAAGCTCTCTTAACTTAGGGATTACCTGACCAGTTAAAATTCCACCGTAACCCACAGACGCATAGAGGTCTTCAAGCGACTTCACAGTCAAGCGTTTAAGGATAATCTCTTGCCATTCACTTTTTAAAAAGTCTTTAAACTGGAATCCGTTTCGTCTGATTTCACGCTCGAGCATTTCCTTGCCCTTTTCGACGTTTTCTTCACGACGTTCTTTTTTAAACCAGTGTTTTATCTTATTTTTAGCTTCAGAGCTCTTTACAAATTTAAGCCAGTCACGGCTCGGTCCCGAAGCGGTCTTACTTGTTATGATTTCAACGATCTTTCCGTTTTCAAGCACAAAGTTGAGCGGTACGATTCTACCATCCACTTTGGCGCCAATACAGCGGTTACCGACAGCCGAGTGAATCTTATAGGCAAAATCAACCGGTGTCGAACCTGTAGGCAGCTCCACGACTTTCCCCTGAGGGGTAAACACGTAAACCTGATTCGAGAACAGATCAAACTTAAGCGTATCCATAAATTCTTCAGGAGATTCGATATCCTTTTGCACTTCCATCATCTGACGAAGCCACGCAAGTTTATCGTCGATATTAGTAACGCTGTTCTCATCGCCCTCTTTGTACTTCCAGTGGGCTGCGATACCGTACTCGGCAATCCGATGCATCTCGGCAGTCCTGATCTGAATTTCAAAAGGATCACCAATGCCGCTGATCACTGTCGTATGCAGCGACTGATACATGTTTTGCTTAGGCATTGCGATATAGTCTTTAAATCTACCGGGTATGGGTTTCCAAAGCGTGTGCACAATCCCTAGTACGCCGTAGCAGTCTTTCACGCTGTCAACAATGACACGTACTGCTGTGATATCGAATATCTCATTAAAGTTCTTATGCTGGTAGACCATCTTCTTATAGATTGAGTAAAAGTTCTTAGGTCTTCCGTAAATCTCGGCTCTGATGTCCACTTCGCCTAGTTCACGTTTAAGGGAATCGATCACATCAGTGATATAGGCTTCGCGTTCAGAACGCTTTTTGTTCACCTTGGCCACAAGGTCATAATAACCCTCTGGGTCGATATAAAGCAGACTAAGGTCTTCTAGTTCCCATTTGATCTTAAAGATACCAAGTCGATGGGCTATCGGAGCGTATATTTCAAGCGTCTCCCTAGCCTTCTCGCGCTTCTTGTCGTCGGTCATAAACTTTAACGTACGGATATTATGGAGCCTGTCGGCAAGCTTGATCAGAATAACCCTAATATCTTCAGCCATCGCCAAAAACATCTTTCTAAGGTTCTCAGCCTCAAACTCCTCTTTCGTCTCATAATGAATCTTACCAAGCTTCGTGACACCGTCTACAAGCTGAGCGACCGTTGTGCCAAACCGTTCTGCAATCTGATCGAACGTGTAGTCCGTATCCTCGATAACATCATGCAAAAGACCCGAAATGAGAGTATCCTGATCCATTTCGAGTTCAGCCAGAATAAGCGTAACTTCTGCAGGGTGAATAAAGTAGGGTTCACCCGATTTGCGAAACTGACCCGCATGAGCCTGCTCGCCAAAAGCATACGCATTTTTCATCGCTTCTATATCAACACCGTTCAAATGAAGTGCTTCTAATTTTTCTATAAAAAGCTCTTGTGTCAAAACATCACCTACTCAACCGTTGTACGCCTTGATTCTCCTCGATGTAAATGCAATCAATGGCTTATCTATTTAGATTATCCTACTATTATAACGCAAGAAAGCAGTATAAACAATTACGTGTTCGTAATTAGTGTGATATTCGCATTTTGTCACAGTTATTTTGATCGTCTACTATTTTTTAAATGCTGATTTATTTAAAAAGGCCATCATTTCTGATGGCCTTCAAACAACTATTTCTTTTTGCTTTTTGAGTTGTTGCCTTTTGATTTTGATTCTTTTTCTTTTTCTTTGACTTTTGGCTCATCATCTTCATCTTCAACGATAGATGCGTCTTCAACAATCGCTTCTTCAGATTCGTCAGCGTCTTCAACGATCAACGCCTTGTTTTCTTTAATCGCCTTTTGAATTTCTTTAACGGATAATGTCGAACCCTCTTCTAGGTCAAACTCTCCTGCAAATACTGCGATAAGTTTTTCAAGCAAGTTCATTTTACCAGCAGTGATGCCGTATTTTTCAGCACTTGCAAATCTTTCAGCGTTAGGATTGTCGCCTTCTTCTTCAGTTGCTTCAACCAATTGGCCTAGCTCTTCGTTTAAGCCTTCGATAGTGGCATTCGCTTCAGCAATCAGTGTTTCAAGTGCCGCGATTTCTTCTACGCTTAAAGTCGTGTCTTCGTTTGCAAGCAATGCTTTGTTGGCTTCGATTTGAGCGTTAAGTTCCTCAAGCTGTAGGTTGATCGCATCAATCGCAAGTTGATTCTCATCAGCAGGCACTTCTTCAGCAGTCAACTCTTCAAGCTCTAGGTAAAATGCGTCGATTTCAGCAGTTAGTGCTGTAATCTCGCCTTCTAAAAGCGTTTTATCTTCATCAGATAGTACTATTGTTTCATCATTAAGTTTTGCAACCGCTTCTTGCAGATAACCTTCAAACTCTTCAATCTTAGTTTCAAGTGCTGCTATAGCTGCTTCTTTTTCTGCTGCCGCCGCTGCTTCAGCTTCTAATGCAGCCTGTTCTTCAGTAACTACCTCATCGGCAGCTTCTACAACCGTACCGTCGACCGGTACCTTGACTTCTTCAACACCGTCTGCAAATGCAAACACCGTCACCGCACTAAGCATTACAACTACAAGTGTCATCATGCTCTTTTTTAAATTCATCATACCATTCCCTCCATGTCCTATCGTTAGTCCAATAAAAGGTAAAAAAAATCTCTCACGAGTATACCGTAAGAGATTAAAATTCCACTTTATCGGTAACTGGCTGCCATCTCTTAATGAGGAAGGCCCTTTAGCTTTGCGTCCTGACCTTTCGACCAGTTTGCCTTTTTCAATTAACCATAGTATATAGGCTACCGAACTAATTTTCAAGCGAATTATGACAACTTGTGACTATAGTCCCGAATGGGTTTTGGATGGAGAGAGGTGCTATTTTAAAACCACACTAAGGTTTTTGATCTGCAACACTCTACTTAATTATTCACTTTTTACCATTCCTTTGATCTCACCTGCTATTCCTGTTATTCTAAGGCGCTTCGCTCCAAATGCAAGGCAAACATTTCTCGTATATCTAGTTATTCCTTGTATTTTAAGCGTAGCGCCTTAAAGATACATGTTCAGAATAACTAATCCGGTTAGTATCAAATGATTACTTTATAGAAAATCCAAGTGTTGCAATAATCACTTCTTAGTGTGGTTTTATAGATAAGACTTACATCACTTACTTATATTAGAATCGTATCTAATTGCTAAAATGGCAAATAGTATCCTACTAGAAATAAAAATAGAACATAACCTCGTATGTTCTACTCATAATGTGTCCACATTCTAATTATTTTAACTGTTTTGGAGCCTTCATCTATACTATAAATTAATCGATGTTGAATATTGATTCGCCTTGAATAAGCACCACTTAAGTCTCCAACCAACTTTTCATAAGATGGCGGTATCGCATATGGATTTTCTTTTAGTAGTTCTACTAACTTCTTAGCTTTCTCAGATAGGTTTGCAGCTTTTAGCTTATTGACATCTTTTATAGCCTTTTTCGTAAACACAACAGTATACATCTTACCATTCTACCTCTTCTTCACTGACGCATTCATCAATAGGCGTATTCAAACCTTCAATAATGCTTTCTTTGAGATTAGGTATGTTAGATAAATTAAGCGTCTCGATTAGTCCATTATAGTCTTCTTCACTCAAAATTACAGCATTTCCTTCTTTGGTATTAATATTGATAGGCTCATTGAACTTTATTGCTTGGCTCAATATGTTATAAATGTTTTTCCTGAAATTTGTTACACTCAAAGTGATCATAGAAACACCTCCTAAGTTAATTATAACGTACTTTTTTACGTACGTCAATTTGTCTTATCACTTAAATCATGGTGATCATAAGTTGAAGCTACAAGGAAAAGAGAGGTAGATGAATTGAAAGATTGCTTCTTAGTGTGGTTTTGGGGATATTAATTTATCTTGATTGGATTGGACTGTTGAGAGGGTGGATATATCACATTCCCTTATACAGCCGGTCTGCTTACAGCAAATCAATGCCCAAGTCAGTCATGATGACATTAATCTGTTTCCAGCTCCTTACATCCTCATTAAGTTTTGAACGCCCATAATCTGTCACTTTGTAATACTTTCTTTTGGGACCATTTGATACTTCGCCTAAATAAGTTTCTGTCGCGCCATCCTTATTCAGCCTTCTCAAAATCGAATAAAATGTACTTTCATTCACTTCTGGGAAATGCTCATTCATTTTTTTCATAATATCGTAACCGTACAGCTCTTCTTTAATAAGTATCTGTAAAATACACATTTCAAGAATCCCTTTTTTAATTTGTGCATTCATTTACTCACCTCTATCACTAAAACTTGAAAACAGCATATAGGAAGCTAACGTTAGCACTAGACCCAACAAAGCCGGCATAAAGCTTGCAAATATCATTTTCACCATGCTATACCCATCAGTACCAAAATCAGAACCCACACTATATATGAATAAGCGAATCGAATAGATAAGACCAACCGAAAGAAAAATCAGCGGAAGCGTATTTTTAAATTTTCGTCGATAATCTGAACCGATCTTAAACAAAGTGAAGACACCAACGAGTGTACCTAAATGAAAACTCGGTTCTAAAAACCATCTTGCATAGTGATTGGCAATACCAAAGGGCAGTTTATTATAGGCAACCGTATACTCTGCAACCCAAGATAATTGTAGAACAATTACGATCGATAGGATAATCTGCAACAGCAGTACACGTCTCAAGACTTTGTCGATATTTTCATACCACTTCGTTTTATCATTTCTCAACTGCTGGTAACCTAAATCGCCACCTAACAACAACCAAAGACCAATCGGGCTTATCATAGTAAAAAGCAAATGCAGCCCTACTCCATTCGCTACAGACGATACTTCAGTAACGTAGGCGTAGGTATAAAAAGTGATCATAAAACCAATTAGCACTCTAATGATCAGTTTGAAAGGTGCCCAGACATCCCGTTCGTCAGATAATGCATTAACGACATCCAAAGGCGAACCTAAATCCTTGATTAGCTCCTCCTCCGTCTTGCCATTCGAAAGACCCACAGTGAAATACTCATTGTAATCAAATAGAATACTATTAATGTCTTTTCTTGAATGACTCCATAACAGTTTACTTCTCAGCTTAAACAAATAGGTTCTTTTTTTCATAAATATCTCCTTGTTGTACTGATTATTGAACAGTAGTTGCTTATAGTATATCCCTCTACTGTTCATTGGTCAATAGCTATTAAAACTGGATTTATTGTGGAATGGGGCTTGTCGTAAATGTGTCTTAAATTTATGGTTGAAGAGATGTTGTTTGAGAGCGGGCGGACACAAGGCCGCGCCCCTACGTGGGGTGTGGGAAAGGTATTTGGGTGCATGGGTGCGAGGTGTTGTTGTGACTATTTTTCGGATTTGCCTGATTTTCTTTGCTTTTCTTTATTTTTTCTTGCTTTTGAAGCGTAGCGCCTTAAAGGTTCATGTACGAGTGGATCGTATTGGTTGGGATTAGATAATGCTTTGATAGGGGCTTGAAGTATTGCATAAATTACTTCTTAGTGTGGTTTTATGGATATGCATTGCTCTTGAAACGGTTGGATTTGAGAGAGGGCGGACACAAGGCCGCGCCCCTACGTGGGGTTATGGCGGGGACAAGAGGATGCGACCGTGCGAGGAGTTGTTACCGGTATTTCATTTCAGGATCAAAAGAATCTAGTGCCATCGCTAGTTACTCATAGTGGTAATCTTGAAGTTGCCCATTAATCAAATTCTTTTCTCTCAAATCACTGTAACTTAATGCCGTTAACATTAAGTGTTCCATGTTAGTTGCCATTTTGTCCTCCTAACCAAACATCCGTATTTTCGCCATTTCGTTCTACAACATACAAAACATTCTTCAAATCATTCAATGATTTAACTTCGTCTAAAATCAAGTTTCGAGTATTTAACGCAATTCGTTGTTTGCCTGATTCCTGATATATTTTGTCCTTATCAAAATTCTCCAAATCCACGGTTCCATCAGTTAGATACTTCTCATCGTATATTTCAAATTGGATATTCATTTTTTTGACACCCGTTGCCTTGAGTTCCATCACCATGTTATAGACCTCCCCATAAAGTTCATCCACGTTTTCCTTTGTAACTGTCTTGAAGTAGACAGCCAGCAGACTTATATCTGGGGCTTTTTCTAATTCCGTCATCAAGTAGTCGGGGTCATAATAATCGCTAAGGTCAGTGTCCCAGTCCTCTACCCAAGCTTGAAACTGCTTGACTTTCTTTTCAGTGGTGTTGTTGAAGTAAGGATAGATTTCTATTTCTCCGAAAATGCCACTAAAAATACTATCAATTTGTGGCATATAACTCTGTGTTGTTTCGTAAGAAATCTTGCCCAGCCAGTAATTATCTCGGAACCTACCCGTCATTTCATCAGTAAATGGCTCCTTGTAATAATCGCCAAAGTATGTTGATTGAAACAATAAGCCTGTGTCTACCGACTTGAACCAAAAGATGATTTCATTCACATCCATTTGTGCGATTCCATGTTGCTCAAAGTCCTCACCATATTTCTGTTCAAATAGCCTTTCAAACTCATTGTTGATCTCACCAATGCGTTCACTCGACATCTTGTTGGCTTCTTCTCGTCTCGCTTTTGACCCATCTAGATCGAGTAAAGCACAACCCGATAAAGAGAGAATTAATAGGACTACTAGTAAACTTTTTAGAACTTTTGTCGCTCTTTTCCTTAGCACCATTTCACACGCTCCTTCACATAATGGATTGCCGGTTCTTATAGCTATACTCAGAATCAGTCTTCTAGGAACACTAATTCAATCATTTCACGTAACATTGACTAAGGAGCCCTTGCGCTGCATAGCAATCATATCTATAGTGCTTCATCACTACTTAAGCAACTACTTTTGGTCCAATCGATACTCAACTAGTTGAAGCACTTCTTTATTTTAACAAATGAAAAGCGGATTGTACCTTAACTGTGCCTTAAATTTAGGGTTTAGGCTTTCCTTCTAAAACTGTGCAAAGTTTTTTTGAATAAGTGTTTCTATTGCCTTTTGGTTTTTTGTTTGGGAGCGGGCGGACACAAGGCCGCGCCCCTACGTGGGATTGTGGTGGATTGATGAGGATGCATCGGTAGGAAGGATTGTGGTGAACTTATCCCTCCTAACCTGCTTTTCTTGCATTTGAAGCGGAGCGCCTTAAGGGTGCATGTTCAGGTCGAGTTGTGTAGTCAATATCAAATGATGCGTAAAAAGGTGCTGGAAGTGTTGCAATAATTGCTTTTCTTAGTGTGGTTTTATGGAATAGGTATCTCTCTTGCCTTTTGGTTTTTGTTTGGGAGCGGGCGGACACAAGGCCGCGCCCCTACGTGGGGGTGGATTTGTTTAGGTGCGGGCGGACACGAGGCCGCGCCTCTACGTGGGGGTGGATTTGTTTAGGTGCGGGCGGACACGAGGCCGCGCCTCTACGTGGGGGTGGATTTGTTTAGGTGCGGGCGGACACGAGGCCGCGCCTCTACGAAGGTGTGTGTTAGATGTAAAAAGACAAAGTCCTTTTGGACTTTGTCTTTGGTTTACTTGCTTTTGATTGTGATGGTTGCTGGGGTTGCGGCATCGATTTTGAAGGTGCTTGCGGTGCCGTAGGGGGTTTGGGTGATTTTAAAGTCAACGGCTTTTCCATCTGCTGTCACTTGCTTGGCTTCACCTAATACGGTGAAGGTGTAGGTTTTATAGTTGGTCTGGTACTCGCCTTCTGCTTGACCAAGTATGATTGTTATGCTGTCACCGTCTTTTTGCTGTGTGACGGTTTGTTTGAAGTAGCCTCTGTTTTCGTAGGCGTAGGTTTTTCCGTCGTCGTCGTAAACGGTAAAGCTTGTTTGCTTATCTGACGGGAACACTTCTACAGACAGGTCGTTTACCACATACTCGTCCATGTACTGCATGATAGGCTGTTTTGGCAATATGGCCCCTTCTTTGATAAAGAGGTTCACATCGCTCCAATCCTTATTGTCGGCAGTCAGGGTGTGTTTGCCGCCTTCGAACTTCTCACCAGTCTGGTAATGGTACCAGTCGCCATTTGGCAATGTGACTTCTAAGGTGCTTGCCCCTTCTTCTACTACCGGGTAGTAGACCAGATGGTCCCCAAAATACCAGCCGCCGATGTAGTTGTCAAACTCGCTGTTATCCGGTTGGTGGTAGAATATCGGTGTGACTAGCCCTAGCCCAGTGTCGTATGCTCTTCTTTCGTAGCTGTATACGTAAGGTGTGAGCTGGTAACGTATGTTCATGACTTCTCTTGAGCGTGCTTCGGCTGTTTCACCGAACACCCACGGCTGCCGCTGGCGGTTTTCTGTGGAGTGCACTCTAAAGATCGGTGTGAACGCGCTCATCTGCACCCATCTTGTGTAGTTTTCGGGTGTAGGATCCGGGCCGTTGAATCCGCCGGTGTCCATTCCCCATTTCGCTTGCCCTAGGTTGATGGCGGTGAGCATGGTTTCACGCTGCTTTGCCATCGCCTCAAAGCCCGAGTAGATGTCACCCGACCAAAGTCCATAGGCGTAGCGCTGGGCTCCTAAAAAGAAGTTTCGGTTGATGGACCATACGCGTACGTCGTTGTAACCGCGCTGTCCTAGGTATAAGGCCTTTTGCATGTTAAGGTGCTGTATGTTGTCACCAAGCTCGTCGGCTTCGTCGTTCCAGTAGCCTGCGATGCCTGTGTCGATGGCCTGCTTGACGTTGTTAAAGTACCATGCGCCAGCAGTGTCGTTTGAAAAGTCGATGTCGTTGGCGTACTCGCCACTGAAGTATTCTCTGTAATCCTTTTGATTAGGATAGAAATAACCTTGTTTTCTCGCGTATTCACCCTGGATGGTCTCCGTAAGGATTCTTGGCTTGAAGATTCCTGTCAGGTGCAGTCCAAGGGATTCCATCTCTTTTGCGAATGCTCCACTTGACCCGTCAGGGAACTTCTGGTCGTTCCATCTGAATTCGCCGTAGTTGTCCTCACCCCATGCCTTCCAGTCGAAGTCGAGTGTGTAGTTGTCGATCGGCAGCTCTTTTTCACGGTAGGTGGTGATAATGTCTGTCAGTTCTTTCTGGTCCATTCCCCATTCGGAATTTGTAAAGCCCATGGCCCATTTAGGAAACATGGGTGCAGTGCCCGTAATACTGTAGAGCCTTGTCATGATTTCGATAGGGTTTCCGACGATGACATAGTAAGTGCTGTCCACCTTGTTGTGCTTGTCAAAGTTTATGGTGGTATCATCGATTTTAAAGTCACCGCTGGTGCTGTCGAACAAGAGTCCGAATTTTTTTGACCAGATAAACGGTGCTCCAGCATCGCCTTGCTGGCCTGCTAGCACTCTGCCGCCGTCTTCTACAAACATGGCCCTTTCAGATGTCTCATTGGCTCCGTAGCTGTCCAGTCCGTAGAATCCTGATTCGTTGGTGTGGTTGAAGGTGAACTCACCGATATTCGCCGCGTCGTAGGCAAGCTGTTCAAGTAGAAGTTCACCTTGTGCATTATAATAGGCCACTGTCATTGCATTGTAATCGATCACAACCTTTAGTTTTGATGATGTCATCGTTACGATGTTTTCTTCTTCAACCAGCTCGTAGTCGACCCTGTCAAAGGAGCTTCTGCCGACGACTTCGGTTTGAGTGGAATAGGCGCCACCCGGTCTGAAGCTGATTTGAAAGGCATCGTCTGTCAGCCAGCTGATAAAGACGAAGACGCCGTCTTTTGCAAAGGACACTTCATTGCCGTTTTTTCGGATAACCACTGGAACCGTCTGTTTTTTTGCAGGTGCTACGACCTGTTCGCTTGTGGGTTCTACGACCTCATTTACTGACGTCGGTTGCGGTTTTAGGCTACATGCGGTAAGCGACAGTGTAAGGATAAATAGCAATACGAGGAGATGTTTTTTCATTTTTTGCTCCTTTGATTCGTTCATGACAAAAAAGGGGCAACATAGCCCCCTTTTATCGGTTTTATAGTTTGGCTTTCAACAGTCTGAATCCTTTGGCTTTTAGGCTAAGGGTTTCTGTCAGTTCGATAGCTTCTGATGTCATCAGGTCTTTATAGTGCCTTTGCAGCTCCAGGGGTACCTTTACTTCTTTTTCGTAGTCGTTTGTGTTCATAATGACGAGCAAGGTCTCATCTTCTGTTCGCTTTTCATACGCCACTAGGTCTTTAAAGTCACCTTCTGTGATAAAGTGGATGTCGATTTCTCTAGTCGTCTTCTCACTGTGTCTGATCGCTATCAGCTGCTTGATAAAGGCGTGCATGGTTTTATCCTGCTTTTCAGTATCCCAGATCATGCACTGTCTGTTCTGGTCGCCAAAGCCTGTAAGGCCTTGTTCGCTTCCGTAGTACACGCTTGGTGATCCGCCAAATGTAAGCAGCAGCACAAAGGCGAGTTTTGTTTTGTCCACATCCCCTTCACAGGTCGATAGGATACGTGATGTGTCGTGGCTGTCCACAAGGTTAAACATATTTGGTGCGACATGCTTAGGATACGTGACAAGTAGTTTTGAGATTGCGTTTCTAAACTTTTGCGGCGAATAGTTGTAATCCACGTGCTTTTCGTGCCCTAATAGGTGCCATACAGGGAACGTGAACTCGTAGTTCATCACGCCGTCGAACTGGTCGCCCTGCAGCCACGGATTGGAATCATCCCAGTTTTCGCCAAGAATAAACAGATCGGGTTTGATTTTTTTAGTCATTCTTCTAAACTTGCGCCAGAAGTCATGGCTGACTTCGTTAGAGACATCAAGCCTCCAGCCGTCGATGTCGTATTCTTCGATCCAGTAGCGCGCCACATCCAGCAGATAGGCTTCGCAGTCAGGATTACCAGTACGCCACTTAGGCATGTTGGGTGTGAACGCAAATGTTTCGTAGTTTAATTTTCCTGTCACTTCGTGAGCATGTGGTTTAGGGAACCCGTGCTTCATTTCAAAGTTGATGACAGGCTCTCTTAAGATGTGGAACCAGTCAAAGTATTTTGATTTGGAACCTTTTTCAGCTACATCCTGAAAGTAAGGGTGTTTGAATCCGCAGTGGTTGAACACGGCATCTAGCATGATCTTGATTCCGCGCTTATGCGCCTCTTTTACAAGCGTCTTAAAGAGGTCGTTAGACCCAAACGCCGGGTCGATCTTAAAGTAGTCGATCGTATCGTACTTATGTGTCGCAGACGCTTCAAAGATCGGCGTGAAGTAAACGCCAGTGATCCCAAGATCCTTGATGTAATCAAGATGGTCCACGATGCCCTGCAGGTCTCCACCAAACAACATTTCGTTGTTGACAGGGTCTTTGCTGCCCCATTTTAAAGTGCCCTTCAAGTCAATGCTTTTATCCCCGTTTGCAAAGCGCTCAGGAAAAATCTGATACCAGACCGTATCCTTGACCCACTTGGGCGCCTTAAACAGGTCTTCTTCGTTGATATAGGGAAAGTTGAAGTAGTCAGAGATGTTGTATCTCTTTTTGGGCATTTCATCAAGGTTGAAAAAGCCGCGCGAACCGTACAACACTTCGTGCTCACCTTTGATCAGTACAAAGCCGTATTTCACTCTTTTCCATTCAGGCTTAACCTGCAAGAACCAATAGTCAAAATCGTTGTCGCTATACTCAATCGTCATTTTAAGTTCTTCGGCATCCGATGAGTTCCATTCCCAGATATTGTCGTTGTTCGGGTTAGGACCCCAGTCGAAGGGATCGCCCCAAATGACGTGCACCTCGTCGATGTCGGATTTAACGGTTCTTAATTTGATATGTAGCGTCTTTTCGTCAAATGCATAAGCATATTTTGTTTTTGCTTCGTGATGTATTCCATGTACGTTCATCTGTCATTCTCCTTTTTCTAAATTGTAACCCTAATCGGGTTCAGGAGCTAGTGTACCGTATTGCTAAAAGGCAAACGCTTACATCCTTTGAATAGAAAAAAATGGAGTTATTTTCACAACTCCATATGTCCTTCTGTCAGCATCAGCGCTTCCTTGTATTTTCTATGCGATTTATAGTAGTCGATCGCGATTTCCCTAAAGGCTTTTTCAAGCTCAAAGTGGGTCGCGGCTGCAAATTCGTACAGCGACTTGAGTTCATCCTCACCGATGAGCCATGTTCCCTTGTCGTCAAAGTACTCGTCGTAAAGCAGCACCGAATAGATCATCCTATGCATCGATTTGTTTCTGTAGTTGAACTCCTGTTTTAAGGCGTCAAGCATGACCGGACTTTTAAGATAATAACCGATTAAAAACTTTGTCACACTCGCATTGACGGTGATGTCGCTGTTGTAGCGGTCGTCAACAAGCGTTTCCAGCGCTTGATCGTATCTTGATGTTCTCATCAGCCCCCAAGCGATCTGATTGCTGATATTGATGACATGGTAGTCCCTATTGGTCGATTTCGCATACCTTAGCGCCTTTTTATACGATTCGATACCCGACTGATAGTCGCTGACCGTATAGTAGATGAGCCCGATCATTTCGTATGCGCCGATGATACTTGTGATGTTACCATCAGACACATAGCATTCAAGCGCTTTTTTCAAGTGGTCCATCGCTTGTATCGGCCGTTTAGAGGCGAGCTGTGCATAGCCGAGCCAGTTGTACAAATGGCCGTTCGAACCGAACTGCGCCGCCTTTTCGAACTGCACTTTCGCTTTTTCGATATCCGCAGCCACCTTTAGGGTATCTATGCCCGTATACAGATAATACTTGAACTTTTGAGAGGGTGTCATCAGTTCCTTAACCGATTTTAAAAGCGATTTGGTCTCGTTGAACACTTCTCTGCTTTGCGTACAGTAATAGGCAAGCTTGATAATGTAATAGTCGATGATGACAGGTGAGTTGACATAGGCCTCCTCGTTTGTTTCAATCTCTAAAAACATCTTATTGGACTGATCGAACTCGTTGAACATCAATCCGTCCAAAAAAGCGTTGAAATCTTCATACGCCTTATTGATAAAGACCTCATCGTCTCGGTAGTCGATTGCAAGTGCCGAAAAGAGGTCACCTATGACCTCTTCTGATGGCAGTATTTCAGCATTTTCGATTCTACTTAAGTACGAATTGACACATATTCCTTCTGACAAAGCCTTTTGAGACATGTTTTGGCGCAATCGGTTCATCTTGATGATCGACCCCAAAACCTTTCCATTTGTTTTATTGATCAGCTTGTCCACGTGATGCTCCTATCGTCTGTATAGAAGTGTGATATCCGCAATTTTTTCGGCGAGTTCATCGCTTAGCATTTCGGGTCTTACTCTCCATACCCAGTTACCGCCAAGTGTTGATGGAATGTTCATTCTAGCTTCTGACCCTAGTCCTAAGAAGTCTTGCATCTGTGCTACAGAAAGGTACGCAGTTGACGCCCACGCAGTCCTGATAAGACCCCAGTTGTAGCCTTCTGTCTCATCAAGCTTGCAGTATTTGATCGCAAACTCCTTGTCTTCGCCGTCCACAGCCTCAAGCCATCCGTTTACCGTATCGTTGTCATGGGTGCCGGTGTATGCGATGCAGTTCTTATCATAGTTATGAGGTAGGTAGTCACTCTCTTCTCTAGAGTCAAAAGCGAACTGCAGTACTTTCATCCCCGGGAAGTTCGTGTATTCTCTCAGCTCGGTCACTTCATCGGTCATGAATCCAAGGTCTTCTGCGATGATGTTCACTTGACCAAGCGCATTTCTAATGGCGTCGAACAGCTTTTTACTTGGACCTTTTGTCCATGCCCCGTTTTCCGCGGTTTCATCTCCATATGGAATCTCCCAAAAATCTTGGAAGCCTCTGAAGTGGTCGATTCTTACGATGTCGAATAATTCAAAACTATGCTCGATTCTCTCGATCCACCACTTGTAGCCATGCGTGTCCATGTATTCCCAGTCGTATATCGGATTTCCCCATAATTGACCGGTTGCCGCGAATGCGTCTGGCGGGCACCCCGCCACAGTGATCGGATTGAACTTTTCGTCAAGTTTGAATAGTCTAGGATTCGCCCATACGTCGGCGCTGTCTTCCGATACGTAGATCGGCAGGTCTCCCACGATCGAAATACCATGCTCGTTGGCATAGCTCTTAAGCGCCTTCCACTGACCGTACACAAGGTACTGCGTGAACACCCAGAAGAAAATCTCATCCTTATATTCTTTAGCAAACAGTTTTACCTGCGTGTTGTTGATCGAATCGTATTCCTTAGGCCATTCCAACCACGAACCGTTATTGTGATGGGCCTTGATCGACATGTATAGCGCAAAAGATTCCAACCAGTCGATTTGCTCTTTGTAAAAGGCATCCAACTCACCTTGTATTTTTCCTTTTGCCCTGTCATAAGCTATTTTAAGGAGCGGCATCTTATGAAAGTATAACTTATCATACTCTATCGATTCAGAGTTATTACCGAGGTTCGCCTTTAGAATCTCATCTTTTCGTAAAAAACCCTGTTCTACGAGTGCGTCAAGATCTATAAAATACGGATTGCCCGCATATGCCGAAAATGACTGGTAAGGCGAATCGCCATAGCCTGTGATTCCAATAGGAAGTATTTGCCACACCTTTTGTTTTGCTTTTTTTAGAAAGTCCACAAAATCATATGCTGTCTGTCCAAAATCACCGATTCCATATGGTGATGGAAGTGACGAAATGTGCATCAAGATGCCACTTGCTCTTTCTTTCATAAATATCCTCCTATTTGTCTTTATCTCTTATATCCAATCTGCTGTTTTCACCGAGCAAAATGAACGTATCACCTAAAGTCTTACCGGCCAAATCGATAGTCACCACACGGTCTATAAGCGTTTTAGCAGTTTGTGTCTTATGGACACCATCGTCATCCATTAAGCGGTAGCTAGCCTTTTTAGTGGCATAACCGATCCAGGTGATGTCTTTATCTTCTGTTTCTTTTGTGTTGTTCACAGATTCTATGATAGGAATCATGGCATCCTTTTTAAGGAAGAACATCACTTTATCAAGGTCATAGCTGAGATAATGGTCTCCTTTTTCATAAACCTTAAGTTCAATGTCTTTTGAGTCCATACTCACAAGCATCATATCTTCTGGCAGATAGACCATTCTTCCTCTTTGATTGTGCTTCACTACAGGAACCAGCATCACGTGATCACCAAGCATGATCTGATCTTCGATATCCCCTACCCTTTCATCATCATACGCAAAGGTCAAGGGCTTAAAGAGCATCTTATCGTCTGTTACCGCTTTAAGGTATTCCGAATAGATAAAGGGAAGAAGACGGTATCTCACCTTGATCAACTCTCTATTGATCGATGTGGCTTCCTCGCTAAACTGGTATGGTTCCTGGTTTCTTGTTCCTATGGCGGAGTGGTTTCTTAAAAGAGGCGTAAACACGCTAAACTGCAGCCATCTCGAAAGCAGCTGAGCACTGGTGTTGGCTCCAAATCCGCCGGTATCAGCGCCACTGTATAAAAACCCTACCATGCTGAGTGAGGACATTTGCTTTACATTGGTCTCCAAATGCGACCACCATGATGCGTTGTCACCTGTCCAGATGCCACCATACCTGTGCATGCCTATATGCGAGGCCCTTGACAGGATCAGCGGTCTGATGCCTGGTAAATGCTTCTCAAATCCTTCAAAAGCGGACTGAGTCATGAAATAACCGTAAAGATTATGTACCTCGTCATTGCTGTATTCTTTTCCTTCATAGCTGTGGATCATCGTGTCATAGTAGTCCTGATGGTTACTCAGGTTTCTGAACACATCACCAAGCTCAAAGTAGGTATGGATGTCAAGGTTCTTACCCTCGCTGTCCTTGGCTTTTTTTATCGCCTGGCCCAGTTTCTTATCATCGTAAAAAATTGCAGGTTCGTTCATGTCATTCCATATGCCTACAATCCCTTGATTGATCAGATACTTGTACAAGTCGCCGAACCATTCTCTTGTTTCAGGCCTCAAAAAATCTGGAAAATGAACGTGACCCGGCCAAACTGCTGCCGTATAGGGTTTGCCGTCATCTCCTTTGACAAAATGATCACCCTTTAGACCTTGTTCATACACATCATAGCCTTTTTCAATTTTCACACCGGCATCGATGATAGGTACAAGGTATTGGTTGTCTTTTTTAAATGTATTGACCAATCCCTTAAAATCAGGATAGGTCTCCTTGTTGACAGAAAAGTCTTTGAACCTTTCCATATAGTCGATATCGACATAAATTCCTTCAAGGGGCAAGTCGTTTTTAGAAAAGGCATCCTTTACTTCAAGCAGGTCCTTTTCACTACTGTATCCCCATCTAGACTGAAAATATCCAAACGCCCACTTTGGTGGCATATAGGGTTTCCCGATGATCTTTCTAAATTCAGTCACAACAGCTTCGGGGGTATCAGGCTTAAACTGATAAAGATCAAAATCGGTACCGAACACTTTGATTGTTAGCAGAGATTCGTCTGTGTAGCCTATGTCATAGGCGACTCTGCCTGCAAAATCAAGGTAAAATCCATTTGCCTGATCATCTAAAACTAAAAAGAAGTTATGGGAACCGTAGAGCGTCGTCTTGTCTTCTGTATGATGAGGATCATCCGTACAGTAAGACTCATATTTTCTACCTCGTTTATTTATACCACCTAACTGTTGACCTAAGCCATAAACCGAAGTTCTTTCAGATAAATTCATAGTGATTATGGCGTGATTCTCATGAATAGTTACAAAAGAAGGGTTTTCTTTTGAGGTATCAACCGGTTGAGTCACCGCGTAGGTTGGAATCGGAGTACCGAATCTAAATTTCTTAATCGTCTGCACCTTAACCTCCAAAGTTAAATAAAAAGAGACCGAATCGGTCTCTTTGAGTTTGCTAAAGATTTCTTTCAATAATGTCAGTATCGACGATGCAATGGTTATGAACAGCACTACCTGCCAATTTGCTGATTAAAAGTTTGGTTGCCTGATACCCCAGTTCGTCAGGGTGGATATCAACGGATGTCATGTTGGATTCCTGATAGACACTCATTTGAATGTTATTGAACCCAGTAACCTTCACCTCGTTTTTACCCATTTCATCAAGCCACTTCATCGCACCATAGCCAAGAAGATCATCAATTGTAACAATCGCTTCTGGACCATCATGCTCAAACATTTTGGCACATGCCTCATAACCGCTTACAACATCGAAAGCACTACTGTGAACAACCCAATCAGGGTTCACATCTATGCCTCGCACATTGAGCGCTCTCAAAAAACCATCGTAACGATCGCTTGAAAAGTTATACGATAAACTACCACCGATAAATCCGATTTTAGTATACCCTTTGCCAATCAGTAAATTCACCATATTATAAGCGGCCTGAAAGTTGTCGTTATCCACCCAGAGCGTCTTTTCGGTATGCTCAGGGCGTCCAATCACGACAAATGGAAAATCAGCCTCTCTTAAGAATTTTGTACATTGGTCATTTTTTACGGTTGTCATCAAGATGATTCCATCCACAAGGTTTGACTCGATGTACTCCTTAATGAATTTCACTTCTTCCTCTTCCTTGCTGCTATAGGTGTACACGATTCTATAACCGTGCTTCTGAGAGTAGATGCTGATTCCTCTCATAACCTGTATGAAAAACGGATTGCTGAATAGGTTCTCATCTGAGTTCGGGATGATGATCCCCAGTGTGCTTGTTTTTCTATTCGCAAGGCTTCGGGCAATGGCGTTGGGTTTATAGTTCAACTCTTTCATTGCGTGTAATACAATTGTTTTTGTTTGATTTGATATTTTAGGGTGATCTGCAATCACCCGTGACACCGTTGATGGTGATACGTTCGCAAGTTTTGCTACATCTCTTATTGTAACTGGCATAAGTTCACTCCTCATTTATATTCACAACTAGTATAGCAGAGAATGGAAGATTCGTGAAAATTTATTTAACCTTTACTTGCTCCAGCTGCTAATCCTTCAACAATGTGTTTCTGGAATATTGCCCAAAGTATGGTGATCGGTATGGTTACCAGTACGGCACCTGCGGCAAACATCGTGAAGTTGTTCTGCGCCCTATCCGCTACCCATCTAAACAGACCAAGTGCGAGCGTCCATTTATCTTGGCTTCTAAGTATTACCTGAGGCAGTACAAAGTCAAACCAAGGTCCGATAAAGTTTTGAAGTGCGACAAATACTAAGATCGGTTTTGCTAGCGGAAGTACCACCTTTGTTACAATTGTGATGTTGCTCGCACCATCTATTCGTGCTGCCTCATCAAGACTTTTAGGAATAGCATCCAAATAGCCTTTTACAAGCCATGTGTTAAACGGGATCTGTCCTGTAGCGTATACGATGACTAGTCCCAGGTGAGTGTTGAGTAAACCGAATCTATTCAGTATTACATAAAGAGCCATCATCGCAAGCATGGATGGGAACATCTGAAGAATCAGGATCGTCATCATCGTGATCTTCTTTCCCTTAAATTTGAATCTCGAAAACGCCATCGCTGTCGAGATTGTCAAAACTAATGATAAAAGCATGTTGAGCGTGGCAATTTTTAGCGTATTACCGAACCATAATGGATAATCGGTATTGAATAAAAGTTCTTTATAATGGAACAATGTTGGATTCTTAGGTATCAGCGTCGTACTGAAAATGTTTGTACCCTGATTAAAAGATGAACCCACGATCCAAATTGAAGGAACGATAAAAATGAATGTGACCATCAAAAGCAACGCATACATAATCGCTTTTTTTAGGAGTTTCTTAAATTGTAAATTATCCATTATATCATGTCCTCCTCTTTAAACGACTTGGTTTGTGTAAATCCAATCACAGCAAATGTCGCTACAATAAGGAATATCACAATCGTAACCGCGGCGGCCATACCGTACCATTGTTTTTCAAGGGTCATCTTGTAGATCCAAGAAATCAGGATATCGGTCGATCCAGCCTGCTTGTATACCGGATTGGCAGGATTACCGCTGTTTAAGAGATAGATCATGCCAAAGTTGTTAAAGTTATGGGCAAAAGTCATAATCAGTAGCGGAGCTGTTTGGAACAACACCATCGGTACTGTGATCTTTGTGAACTGTTGCCACTTTGAAGCGCCATCGATATCGGATGCTTCATAAAGTGATGCATCTATGTTTGTTAAAATACCTGACATTAGCGCCATCCAATAAGGCGAACCCGCCCACATGTAAACGACGATAACCACAATTTTAGCAAGTGTCGGATCTGTCAGGAACGGAATTTTCTCACTGATCCATCCAAACTGCAATAGCGTCGAATTTAGCGGACCAGGTCCACTAAGGATCAACCTGAAAGTAAGGAGTGAAATAAACGCTGGTATGGCATATGGAACGATGAATAATGTACGCCATAGTTTTTTGAATTTAATATCTTTTGAGTTTGTAAGCAGCGCCAGTCCTAAACCACCGAAGTAGTTGAGTACAGTCGTAGCTACCGTCCAAACAAGTGTCCAGCCGAACACGCCAAAGAATGTCTCTTTCCATCCTGGTAGTGTCACCAGTTTTACAAAGTTTTCAAAACCCACCCAGTCTACCAAATTGCCTGGTGGCAAGTGATAAGGTGCCGCAAAGTTTGTGAATGCGATCAGGGTAGTGAATAGGATCGGAAGAAAAGTAAAGAATAAAATAAGTAGTGCGCCTGGTGCCATCATTACATGTGGGAAATAGGTAGTGTTGAGTCTCACGAGTGTACCTTTGATCGACTCTGCTTTTTCCCCTGCTTCGATGCGCTTTCTTGCTTCTTTCGCATCTTTGATGTTGATAAAGTAAACTAATACAAATAAACCTAAAACGATTATTGCCATTAAACTGTTAATTAGTAAATTGATTGAATGATCGCCCTTAACACCTTTTGTTTCACCTAGCGTGATTAGTCCCCAAAACGTCATATAAAGCGAACCGTTTAAAGCGTTTACTATGAAGATTACCTCGATAAGCGCATAGATAATACCTTTAAACCATTCTTTATTATAAAACTGGCCTAGCCCCATGAAAAGTGTTGAGAGGATACCCGCTTTTTTGATGTTATTCATGTCATCACCCTTTACATGTACCCTAAATTAATTGCCCTATCAATTATCGAGGGAATCCGAATGGATTCCCTCATTAATTGTCTATTCTTTAAAACTGAATATTATTGGTTAGCGATATCAGATCTAACTTGCTCAGCAGCATTTTTTAGACCTTCTTCAACTGTAACTTCTTCGTTCCAGATGATACCGTATGCAGCGCCCATTGGACCCCAGAACAATTGAATTTCAGGGATTGAAGGCATTGGGATAGAGTATGCAGCTTGGTTAGCGATAGCAGCTACAGCTTCGTCAGCCATGATTTCTGGCATTTCAGCAGCGCCTTTAAACGTTGGGATTTGACCAGTCTTAGCGAAACGCGCCATTAAGTTTTCATTTGAAGTATAGAATTTAGCAAACATTTGAGCAGCTACAGGGTACTCAGAGTAAGCAGAAACATAAAGGTTTCTTACGCCTGAGAAAGGAGCTGAATCGTTGCCGTTTGAAAGTTTAGGAAGTTGAGCGATACCCCAGTTAAGAGATGAATCTCTAAGAGCAGCGATTTCCCATGGGCCAGTGATCACTGCGCCGACTTTACCTTCGTTAAATAGACCCATCATTGGACCGTAATCAGCATCGCCAGATGGAATTGGAAGGATTTCTTTAAGTTTCATCATTTCGTTGATACCGAAGATAGCGCCTTCTGAATCAAGACCTACATCAGTAGCATCCGAACCACCGTTACCAAATACGTAACCGCCGCCGCCAGCTAGGAATGATTGTACGAAGTAAGCGTTGTCAACATCCATGTAGAATGCATATTGGTTAGCGTTTACATCAGTGTACTCTTTACCGAAAGCGATTAACTCTTCATATGTAGCAGGAGGAGTTGGGAAGATATCTTTGTTGTAGAACATTGCATAAGTTTCGATCGCTCTTGGGAAACCGAAAACTTCGCCGTCAAATGAAGATGCGATGATAGCTGCGTCGATCATTTGCTCTTTCATTTCATCTGCAAACATGTTTGGAACAACAAGACCAGATGCAACAAGGTTACCAGTGTGGTCATGTGGAGCTGCGAACACGTCCGCACCAACACCAGCAGGACCATCTTGAGCCATACGGCCACCAGCGTCTGTGTGTTCAACGTTTTCTACAGTTACTTTTACGCCGTATTCAGCTTCGAAAGCTGCAGCCATTTCTTGCATAAATTCAAGTTCTGCACCTTGTGATTCCCATACAAGAAGCTCAGCGCCTTCTTCAGGCATCAATGCGTCGTCTGCAGGTGTTTCAGCAGGTGTTTCAGCTTGAGTCTCAGCTGGTGTTTCAGCAGGTGTTTCAGTTGGTGCTACTTCAGCAGGCTTACAAGCTGCTAATGATAGTACAAGCATAAGTGCCAGTACAAGACTTAAAACTCTTTTCATTTGAAAAGTCCTCCCCTTAAAATAGTTCGTTTAGTTTTTAGTTGCAACTCAATGCAACCGTTTGCACAATCTCATTATAGTAAGCATCAAAACACATGTCAACAGGTAATTTTACGATTTGATAACATAATCGTATACACCAATTGCAAATACATGATTCTAATTTTGATTTTCTTCTTAATAAATTTTGATTGTTAGCTTGGAGCACTAAACATGGCACGTGTTTCACCATATTGCGCAACCGAAAACGTTTCCAGCTTATATATATCCCCTATCAACATTTCTAATCACTTTTTTTGCGGAAACGATACCATGTGTGTGATATAAGCGGTTACACCTTTTGGATTTGTCAAATTAATATCAGTGCAACCGATTGCACTTGTTATTTATGTAGTTTATACTTAAGTAAAATGACAAAGGAGTGGAACATGAAAAAACTAATAGCAATTGCTTTGAGTAGTCTAATTTTAGTCGGTTGTACCATCCAACCTGTTGTAAATCCAGAGTTTGATCCAATATCAGACAATGGTAAGGCAACCCTGCAAGACGAAAGTAAGGAGGACGACAGTGAGTCGGTACAGATACCGGAACAACTTCCGGTGGATAATGATGGAGGGATATTTAGTAAAAATGACATCATCTATTTTGTCATGACCGATAGATTTTACGATGCTAGCGCATCCAGCAACCTGGAAGATACCGACCCCACAAGTCCAACTAAGTTTCAAGGTGGAGATCTTCAAGGCATTACAGAAAAACTGGATTACATCGCCTCACTTGGAGCGACTGCCATCTGGTTGACTCCGGTAATGACAAACGGTCAGGATGGTTATCATGGCTACTGGATACATGACTTTTATAGTGTCGACCCTCACCTCGGATCAATGGACGACTTCAAAAGACTAGTCGATGAAGCTCATAATCGTGATATTAAAGTCATTCTTGACTACATTGTCAATCATACGGGTTATGATTCTCCTTGGATTAACGATCCGCAAAAGGCTAGCTGGTTTCATGAACATAAAGATATCACCAACTGGTCGGATCCTGTTCTTATCGAAAACGGATGGCTTGCGGGACTTCCTGATTTAGACCAGTCCAATCCTGAAGTTGAAAGTTATTTTATCGAGAATGCAAAATGGTGGATCAGCGAAACCGGCATCGACGGATTTAGACTGGATACCGTGAGGCACGTCCCAAAAGACTTTTGGAGAGCCTTCTCAGCAGGTATCAAAGAGGACTATCCCGACTTTTTCCTACTTGGCGAAGTCTGGAGCGATAACGCCAGATATATCGAGTTGTACCATAAGGAAGGCATCGACGGAAACACCAACTATTCGCTATATGCAGGTATCACCGCTGCTTTTTCTCCGCTCAGCGATGTGAGGACACTAATCAACGCAATCCAAAAGGACACCAACTTTGAGCGTCCGGATTTGAACGGTATCTTTATCGATAATCATGACAATCCAAGATTTGTATCTGTCAGCAAAGAAAACGGCGAAGCCTATCTAAAACAGGCTATGACCTTGATGTATAGCTACCCAGCCATTCCAGTACTCTACTACGGCACCGAAATCGCGATGGAAGGCGGTGCGGATCCTGATAACAGAAGGATGATGGCATGGGATGAGGTCGAGGGATCTCAAATGCTTGCATTTACAAAACAGCTCGTTGAGCTTCGCAGCAAGTACATGGGCGAATTGACCGTCATCGACTATGACGTCAAACACCTTGTTTACACGAGCAAAGGTCCAGATGGAACAATGCTAGTCGTACTCAACACCGAAAAGAAAGAAAAGACAATCACCTTCGACTATGACCACAACACATCACAAGCCTTACTGCAAGACACACCAGCAGCCATAATCAGCTCAGGCACATGGCAGATCCAAATGCCCGAACTAGGCATCGCAGTATACAAAGTGGAAGATTAGCAACATAAAAGAGGTGCGATCCATTAAGATCGCACCTCTTTGCATATTATCCCTACAACTCTTCAATCAAAATCACCAATCACCAACCGGCATTTTCCCCTACTCCATCATCCTTACAATCCTAAGCACTTCTGCCACAGACCATGCCTGCGCGCAGCATCCTCTAGGAGCGTTTGGTGCATCTCCTTCAAAATTCTCTGAGATGCTTCCGATCGCAGCTTGATTTAAATGAGGAAGTAGAAGGTCCAATCTTTCCTTGATGTAGTCCTTGTCGTTGAAAGTCTTATAGTGAGCCTCCAAGTAAGGGCCGATCAGCCATCCCCAGCCCGCACCTCTATGATAGGCGCCGTCCCTGCTTAAAAGGTCACCTTCGTACTTTCCATGATAATCCTTATCTTCAGGGCTCACACTTCTAAGTCCGTAATCGAACAGCAAGTGGTCCTGTGCGGTGTTTACGACAGCTTCCCATTTATCCCTGTTGAGTGCGGTGAAGGGTAGACTGATTGCAAACAGCATATTCGGCCGAATGATGTCATGCCTTACACCGTCGATGATCAGATCATACAGACGGTTTTCCTTTTCATTCCAAAAGAGTTCATTGAATTTCAACTTCACTTTGGATGCCAACTTCGCATAGTCCCTATCGGCATCGACAATCTTTGAGAAGGCATCCATCACGCAAAGGGCGTTATAAAATAGTGCGTTGATCTCAACGGCTTTTCCATGTCGTGGTGTCACTACCCATCCATTTACCTTGACATCCATCCAAGTGAGCTGTGTCTTTTCGTTACCTGTGCTCATGAGTCCATCTTCATCGACATAGATGTCATTGATCGTTCCAGCAAGCAAGTAAGAGAACATCTCTTCAAGCTTAGGGAACAATCGTTTGATAGACGCATCGTCTTTTGTCTTTTGATAATAGGCAAAAATAGCCTGATATAGCCAAAGTGTCGCATCAGCAGTGTTATACATAGGCTCTTCATCATCATCTGGGAAGTTATTGGGAATAACCCCCTGCTTTTGATAGGCTATGAAGGTCTCGATAAGCTCCAGCGCTTCAGCGTATCTTCCGGTTTCGAGTGTGAGTCCCGGTAGGGCGATCATGGTATCTCTTCCCCAATCGGTAAACCAAGGATATCCTGCGATGACCGTTTTTGTACCAGTCGTCGATCTTTCCACGATAAACTGGTCGCTAGCCAAAACAAGTGGTTCAAACCGCTTGTCTTTCAAGTTCACATTTCGCTCAAAATCAGTTATACGCTTTTCTTCTTTTGCTATGATTTCTTTGGCGTGGCCTACTTCATGCATTTCCAAATCAATCGTCATTGAAAACTCCTGAGTTCCTTTACTTATCGCATAACTGTAATCGCCAGGGCAGTAATGGTTTTCAAGGTCAGGATATCCTCTTCTTGTCTCTGTCTTGTAGTAGGACGTTTCAGACAGCCTTACATTCGGTGTAAACTCAAGTTCACTGACAAGCACCGCACCCGAGAGTGCCGTTTTACAAATCAAAGCCTTCGACTCCAAAACATAGTCGTAGCTGTAATCCTCCATCGTCACAGGCACTGCGTCGTGATGGTCGCGTATATTGAATAGCGGCGAAATCGTCAGCTTTGCATCCACATCAGAAACAATCTCATAGCAGATGCCCATACGACTCGTTAAATAGTCAAAGGCTCTCCTACGAGTAACGCATACTCCCTCAACCTCATATTTCTCAATAACCGCACCCGTGTTTGTCACCGAAGTGGCATAGCTGTATTTGCTATCAGAAGCCTCTTTTAAATCGGCATTCAACTGATGGCTCTTGCCACCGATTGACAGGGTCATCAGTAGTTTACTAAGAATATGGGTTCTGGCAACCGGTGCTTTTAGGCTCACCGTATAAAGACTGTGGTACTTTCTAAAATTGATTCCAGACGTACTCAATAGGCTGTATCCACCTAAACCGTTTGTGATAAGTACTTCTTGTTCATTTGCTTTGCTTTGATCGAATTTTATCATGATTATCTCCATTTCACATTTTCATTACTAGTTTAACAGGCGTTTTAGGAGATGACTTCACTTTGAATTTGTGAAATTCAGTCCTGATTGAACTGTTTAAGATACCATTCTATAGATAAATCGCTTAAATGATATAATGAACTGCAAAAAAAACGGTCGAACCACCGATGGTGATGCGACCGCCTTAACTTAAAAAATTATCAATCTGTCTACGCCAAATTATCGAGTACATCTTCGAGCGCGTCAATAAATCTTTGGGTATGCTCGATGGTTCCTGTCGAAACACGGATGTAGTTATCGCTACCCCACAAGAATCCAGGACGGATGATCACACCTCTTTTTAAAAGTTCTTCATTGATGACTCTTGAATCATGACCCACGTTCACCCATACGAAATTCGCGTTGGACTCTGTATAAACGAGGTTTTTACTGTCAAAGAACTCCTCCATCATTCCAAGGGAGATGTAGTTCAGCTCAACAGTCTTGTTGATATGGTCATCATCATCAAGTGCGGCCATACCGGCAACTTGAGCGATTCTATTTAAGTTGAACACATTCTTTACTTTTGTCATTTCAGAAATGATCGCCTCGGACGAGATCATATAGCCGACACGGATTCCCGCTAAACCGGCTACTTTGGAGAAGGTACGGATCAAGATCGTATTCGGTCTTTTAGCAAGGATATCAAGACCGTTCGGATAGTTTGGATTGACTCTGGCAAACTCGTAGTATGCCTCGTCAAGCACCAAGATCACGTCTTCTGGAATATTGTCAATCAGGTAGTTGACTTCATCAACAGTCATGATGTTACCTGTCGGGTTGTTCGGATTGCAGACGTAAATCATTTTAGTCTTATCATTCACTGCCTCGATGAAAGCCTTGAAGTCATGCTTGAAGTCTTCTTTCATACCGATTCTGACAGCTTTTCCGCCCATCTGACTTGTAGCGATGTCATAAAGCGAGAATGAAGGCCATGCGAAAATGACTTCGTCCTCTGAACCGACAAGCGCGTATGCGAGCATTTTTATAATTTCCTCACCACCGTTGCCAAACATGATCTGGTCGGCAGAGATGTTAAGTTTTTTTGCCATTTTCCCGCGTAGCTCAGCCGCTGAGCCATCTGGATAGATGTGGATGTTGGCCGCCTCATTTTTTATTGCTTCAATTGCTTTTGGAGAAGGTCCAAGTGGATTTTCATTAGAAGCTAATTTCACAATATCAGTCAATCCATATTCCTTTTTAACTTCTTCAATCGGCTTGCCTGGAACATACTTCTTAAGCGTTTCTAGCTCTTTTCTAAATAAAGACATAGTCTCCCCCTTATGTTGTCGTAAGCACAAATGCAAACGTTTTCGCATGATTCATACATTTATTATAATGAAAATTAATGCTCTTGTCACGCGATTAACAGGAACATATGCATAAACTTTCTTAACTTTTTTTAATGCTTAAAAAAAAATAGCAACACCGAAGTGTTACTATTTACAAATTAATATTCAACGATTGCGTCGATGTCGTAGTCTTTCAACAACTCTCTGCCGTTTAGGAATGTCAAATCAATTAAGAATACCATTTTAACGACTTCGCCACCCATTTGCTCAACGAGCTTGGCAACAGCGTTTACAGTACCACCAGTTGCAAGTAGATCGTCGACGATCACGACCTTTTGACCAGGCTTCACAGCATCAATATGCATTTGAAGCGTATCTGTACCATATTCGAGCTCGTAAGTGTATTCAGCTGTCTCATAAGGTAGTTTCCCTGGTTTTCTGACTGGAACAAACGACTTCTTAAGCGCGTATGCAAGAGGAGCTCCAACTAAAAACCCACGTGCTTCAGGTCCGATAATCACATCGTAGTCAACGCCTTCCAGTGATTTTATGAACTGATCGATCGCATAATGATACACTTCTCCATCTTGAAGAATTGTTGTGATATCCTTAAACCCTATGCCAGGCTTCGGAAAGTCCTGTACTTCTCTGATTTTCGATTTTAAATCCATGATTATCCTCCTATAAGTCACTTCTCGCACTCAGCGCTTGGTGAACTTTTATAAAACTGTTCTTCATTTGTATTAACTTTTCATTCATCATCGAATGTTCAAAAGTAACTTTATTATGTTTGTCCGTATTGATACTGATCTGGCCACCTGATAAAGTGATAAATCCAGCTTCTTCAAAAAAGTGGATGGCGATCAGATCCAGAATCGCGGTCTGTGACGAAATTAGAAGCGTCTTCAGATCCACCACCCTGTCAATCTTTATCCTCTGATAAAGCGCAGCAAAATGAGCCCTGTCAAAATAAAGATCATCCACCTTGCTAGCGATGACAAAGTGGTCAAGCGATCGACTCAGCGTTTCAGCAACCTCATTCGGACTATTTAGTACCGGAACATCAAAATTGACACTGCCGAACTGAGCTTCAAGAGGCATTAGATCAATCGCACACGTAGTTAGCTTGAGTGCTTCAAACAGATCCAACCCAAGGTCATGATAGGCGTATGCAAGTTCCAGCAGTCCCTCATAACTATGCACATTGAGCTTTGATTTATTTGCGACAAACCCTTCAACGACATCAGAATCTCGTGCTATCCACTTCATACCCTCGAAGTCGTCGATAAAACCATGAGATGCTTGGCTTTTCATTCTATCGAACAGGATCATCAGGTAAAGCACATACCATGTTTTATTGAATAGGCTCACTTCGGGTTCATATTGCCTGATGTCTTTCAACAAAAGCTGAATCGATTCAACTCCGTTAAAGCTGTTCAATTCGAGCTGAAAGGCAAGATCCACTCTTGAATTCCGTTTAGGGACCAAGCGGTCTCCATATTTAAACTGCAGAGCCTCAAGTAGTCGATAATTCTCATTGATCGCCAATTTTAGATGAGATGCGTCCTTACCAATCATTTTTGCGTTTTCGACCTTCAAGTGGTCATACCTGAACACCGGTCTTGGATTACCTAGCCCGTATGGTTCAAGCAGATCCAGGTCGCTAAGTAGATCATGATTGATTTCTCTAGAATGAAGCCGCTTGTCAAGCTTAAGCTTTTGAACGAGCAAGTCTGCCGTCAGATGCTTCTGGTTAAAGGTCTTTAGTCCTTCCAGGAGGGCCGGTAGGTTCTCACGCATAAGCGAAAGTCCTGCAGCCTGCTCATGACCGCCGAACTTTGACAGCCACTGTTTTTGACTAAGTAGCGCATCGAATATCGAATATCCCTCGATACTTCGGGCACTACCTTTATATCCGTCCTCTTTTTCAACCAGTACGATAGACGGCCTGTAAAACTTCTCTGTAAGCCTTGATGCGACAATGCCGACGACACCTTCATGCCATCCCTTTCCCCAAACAACGATAATGCCGCTTGACGAATGAATGGACTCGGATGCGATCTTATCAAGTGCCTCTTTTACAATCTTTCGTTCGGTCTCTTGTCTCTCCTGGTTTAGCTCATCTAACCTTTTGGCAGTCACACGCGCTCTAGCGGCATCCTCAGTGAGTAAGAGATCAACACCTTCTGCAGCATCTTCAAGTCTACCGACAGCATTGATCCTAGGACCGATCATGAATCCCACGTGACCTGCAGTGACCGGTTTATTCTTGATACCCGATACTTCTATCAGGGCATGTACACCTTCAAGGTTCGCCTGTCTGATTGCCTGCAAACCGAATTTTGCGATGATTCTGTTCTCACCGTTTAAGGGCGCAAGATCTGCGATCGTTCCAATCGCCGAAAGTGAAAACAGTTCATTCTCAACTTCTATAAACCGTTCACCCAAAATCGCCTGCGCAAGTTTTAAAGCGATGCCCGCGCCAGCCAGCATGTCAAATGGATACTCGCTTGTCGGGAGCTTAGGATTACAAAGCGCAAAAGCATCAGGAAGCGTCTCCTGACACTCATGGTGATCTGTAATGATCAGATCCACATGATTTTCCTTAGCTAGCGCTGCCTGTTCGACGGATGTTATACCGCAATCGACTGTTATGATCACATTCGTATTCTGCCTAGCAAGTTCAAGAATAGCATCACTGTTTAGTCCGTAACCCTCAGATAGTCTCTTTGGAATGTAATAGCCCACATTCGCATTTAACACAGTTAGCGCTCGCATCAGAATCGATGTGCTGGTTATCCCGTCGACATCATAATCCCCATAGATGACGATACGTTCTCCACTTGAAACAGCCTCCTTTACCCTTTCGACAATTTTCCTCATGTCGGGTAGTAAAAAAGGATCATGCATCTTATCCAAGGTAGGTGACATAAACTCATCAATATCCGATGGGGTTTTAAAGCCCCTGTTCCTTAGAACAGAGGCTATTGGTCGTTGGTCCTCATAGATTGCCGATTCACCTGCAGCGCTGATTATCCAACGTTTAGGTTTCATTTATGATTCCTTTGACTGTTCAGCCAACTTACCCTCAACCGACTTGTTCGTCGCATCGACGTTCAAAGACGAATCAACAGGCACTTCATCAGCTGATTTTTCTATAACACTGAATTTTTCTGCGGTTTCAAGTTTCTTATTTAAAACTTTCACCTGTTTTTTTAGTGAAAATACCTGTACGAAACTTAGTCCGTACATGCATATCGCACCGATTGCTGCAGAAATGAGAATAACGACGGCTTGCGAAAGTTGAAAGCTTGCAAAAAACAAATTGATGCTAACCATAGCTGAGTTCATGACTGCAAAGATTGCAATAAAAACCGCGAAAATTAATGTGACTACAAATGATTTTTGCATGACTTCCTCCTAAGCTTTTGCTCGTTTTTTTGTTAGGTTCTTTAGTAGTACCCATACAGGGCTAGCGATAAAGATTGACGAATACGTTCCTGCGGCTACACCGGCAAGTAAAGGGAATGCAAGCTCCTTGATCGATTCTACGCCTAAGAAGTAAAGTGCGCCGATAACCAATAAGGTTGTCAACGATGTGTTGATCGAACGGACTACCGTTTGATTCAAACTATCGTCAGCAATTCTAAAGTAGTTTGTCGTCTTCGCATACTTCACGTTATCTCTGATCCTATCGAATACAACGATCGTATCATTGATAGAGTAACCCACCACGGTGAGTACTGCAGCGATAAAGGCTGAATTTACAGGCACTCTGAATATCGCGTAAATGGAAAGAAGAATAAGGACGTCGTGAATCAGTGCGATGATCGCAGCGACGCCAAACTTCCACTCGAATCTAAAGGTAATGTATAAAAGCATACCGACACTTGCTAGAATAATCGCATAGACTGCGCGTTTTTTTATTTCGTCACCGATGGACGGACCGAACTGTTTTGATTCACGGGGTGTATCGTCTGTGATATCAAATTCTGACTTCAATTTTGAAAAGACTTCCATTCGTTGATCATTATTAAGCGAAACCGACGTCTTGATCATCGCCTCGTTGCTTTCTGTACCTATTGCGATGACATCCGGGCTAAGATTGAACTCTTTGATAGAATCCTTAACCTCGTCAAGATCAATCGACTGGTTGAACTCCACTTGAATCATCGTACCGCCACTAAAGTCAATGCCTAGATTGAATCCTGCAATTAGTGCCATTACAAGACCAAGAACAATGATCAGCCCTGATACGCTGAAGAAGATTTTATAATGCTTAGTAAATTTCATCATTTGCTCCCCTTTATGCGCCGTATAATTTAGTGTTTGTTAAGAATTTTGAATGAGAAAACTGATGAAGAATAGTTTTCGTGATGATGATTGCTGTGAACATACTCGTAACAATACCAAGCATAAGCGTTACAGCAAATCCTTTTATCGCACCCTCACCAAAATTAAACAATACTACTGCGGCAATAAGAGTTGTAATGTTCGAATCCGTAATCGTTCTGAGCGCTTTAGAGAAACCATGCCCAAGTGATGCCTTAAGGGTCTTTCCTTCTTTTAGCTCTTCTTTGATTCTCTCAAAGATAATGACATTCGCATCTACAGCCATACCTAAGGATAATACGATACCCGCAACACCAGGTAGTGTCAATGTCGCATGTAGCGAAACCATAAGCATCATGATGATCGCACCATATAGTACAAGCGAAAAGCTTGCAACTAGCCCCGGTAACCTATAATAACCGACCATAAACAAAATGACCAAAGTAAAACCAACCGCTGCGGCTTTTAAACTTGAATCAAGCGCATCACGACCAAGTGTAGGTCCGATTGCTGATGTCTGAAGCTCCTCAAGCTCTGCTGGAAGCGCTCCACCTCTGATAAGTAGTGCAAGTTCTTGCGCTTCTTGTGCTGTGAAGTTCCCTGTAATTTGAGCGTTACCATCCGCTATAACCACACCTACTGATGGTGCGGATATGATCTTGCCATCAAGGATGATCGCGATCTGTCCGTTGCTTCTGTCAGGTAAACCATTGGTAAAACCAATCGATTCAGAAGTTGCGACTCTAAACATGTCCGCACCCTCACTGTTAAGGCTAAGGCTTACAGCCGGATTGTTATACTGGTCCGCTGATAATTTTGCATTTTTTACATATTCACCGTTAAAGATCAAATCCATCTTTTCAGGGTCATATAGTTCACCGGCCTTTACACCGACGCCGTTTTTAACTTGTGCGAACTGAAGTTGTGCAGTCGTTCCGATTAGTTTTAATGCTTCTTGCGCATTCGCAACTCCAGGAAGCTCAATTCTTATTCTGTCCAGGCCTTCGATATAGATATTCGGTTCTGTCAGGCCCAGGGCGTTGATTCTTTGTGATAGAACCAGTTTGGTCTGTTCCATCAGAACTTTAAGGTCATCGCCTGTCTCCTCAGTAACTACTTCATAAACCACTACCACGCCGCCTTCAATATCAAGGCCAAGCTTTAATTGTGATACCAGAGGTTCCACCTGCATTGAGCCTAGGTTGAAACCAAATGCCACCCATGTGGTCATTACCACCATGGATAACAAAATTAGTATAAGTACCGCTCTTTGTTTAAAAGTCATAAGTCACCTACTCGTTCGTCTTGTATGATTTGGACAATGCTACGTATTTTTCCGCCGAATGCTCAAGCGATGTGATCTCTTCTTCTGTAAGTTCTCTGACTACCTTACCTGGCGATCCTACAACTAGACTGCCAGCAGGTATTCTCTTACCTGGTGGGATAAGCGTTCCCGCTCCAATGATGACATTTTTCTCTACATGAGCGCCATCCAATACTATCGCACCCATTCCGACTAGGACATTGTCTTCGATCGTACAAGCATGTACGATCGCCCCATGTCCAATGGTGACTCCCTCACCAATCACACACGGATATTTGTCGGCTACATGGATAACAACATTATCCTGTACATTGGTTCTACTGCCTATGCTGATATCGTTGACATCCCCGCGTATCACCACACCGTACCATACATTCACATCATCCCCTAAGGTCACCTTACCGACAACGCTCGCGCTTGTAGCGACAAACGCAGATGGTGGTACGATCGGTCGATGCGCCAAGTAGTTCGTTATCACTGCTTAGACCCCCTTGTAACTGTCTCTGCCTGCAAATAAATCGCATTCTCTATTCTTTTCTTTTCCATTTCACAACCTATTTCATAAGGCTTGAATAATGAATCATTAAAATTATAGGCATTGGCATGGCAACCACCACTACAGTAGTATTTTGCCCAACATGCCTTACAAGCTTCTTTGTTCTCAACATGAGCCTCGTGGAAGTCGCTCGTCATTGAGTTATCAAAACTTTTTTCTGTGATATTGCCCAGCTTGAAATCTTCATTTCCAACAAACTGATGACAAGGGTAGATATCGCCCTCAGGTGTAATCGCCAAGTACTCTGACCCGGCACCGCAGCCTGAAACCCTTTTGATCAGACAAGGACCTTGACTGAAGTCGATTGTGAAGTGGAAGAATCTGAATGCATTCTCTGTACCAAGCTTACTGACCATATCTTCCGCTAAACGGTCATAGGACTCAAACACCTGCACTAGATCCTGCTCTCTGATTGTAAACGGATCATTCGGGTCGCCTACTACAGGTTCCACAGAAGTCTCTGTGAATCCAAGATCAGCAAGATGGATCACATCTTTATCGAATTCCAAATTATGACGCGTAAACGTCCCTCTTACGTAATATGACTTTCCGCCTCTTCCATCAATCAGCTTTTTAAACTTTGGAACGATGATATCATAGGTTCCCTTACCGTTGACGGTCGGGCGCATCTTGTCGTTCGTTTCCTTTTTACCATCGATGCTAAGCACGACATTATGGAAGTTCTCGTTGATGTATTCGATTTTCTCATCGTCTAAAAGCGTACCGTTCGTCGTTAACGTGAAACGGATGACTTTATTATATTCTTTTTCAAGTTCACGACCATAAGTGACAAGCTGCTTGCATACTTCCCAGTTCATGAGCGGTTCTCCGCCGAACAAATCGACTTCTAGCTGACGTCTGCTACCAGATCTTTCCACCAAGAACTTAAGTGCGTTCTTACCGATCTCAAGTGGCATTAAAAGTCTTTCACCCTCAAAATTCCCTTGGGCTGCAAAGCAGTATTCACATCTGATATTGCAGTCGTGCGCGACATGCAGGCATAAGGCTTTCACAACCGGCTCACGGTGCAGGAACTTTTCTGAAGACACATACGTGTTTTCAGTAAACAGCATGTTTTCGCTTTTTAGTGTATCTATTTCGCCGAGCGCGTCTTCAATAAGACTTGTCTCGTATTTACCGCTAAATTCTTTAATGATGTCTTCTTTAGAATGTTTGCCATATCCAGGCAACAAATCGTAAACGAGCTCATCAACACTATGAACAGCGCCGCTGTTTACATCCAGCACAAAAAACCATCCATTTTTCTTAAATTGATGAATCATAATTTTCTCCTAACTTATGTGTCTTACCAAGGGGGTCGAATTCGCTAATCTATGAAACAAAGAAAAAGCAGCGTTAGCTGCTTTGTTATCTTTCACATTCTTGGTTAGCAACAGTACATGACGTTTTACATGCAGACTGGCATGAAGTCTGACATTCGCCACATCCGATTTTGCTTAAGTCTTCTTTTAAGTTCCCAGATGTTAATGTTTGAATATGTTTCATGTCGTTTCCTCCCTTAGTATATGTAAACCGCTTATTGCGGCTACAGGCTATTTGTTAGTCGTACCAATCGCCCATTTTTTAACAACAATAATTTCAGAATTGTGTCCTACTGTCAAATGAAGGTCATCTTCTTTCACTACTGCGATCTTACCTACGATACCGCCGATTGTAACAACTTCGTCACCCACTGCAAGTGCGTCTCTCATTGTCTTAAGTTCGTTCTGTCTCTTCTTTTGTGGTCTGATCATAAAATACCAAAGTCCACCAATCATTGCTAGATAAAGTAATATTGTCGTGTAGCCCATGTAAGCCCCCTTAAAATTTTAGTTTTCCTATACTATTCTACTAAAAAAACTCAATAAATACTACGATTCGTAACCATATTTTTTGAAAAACTCATTTTTAAAATCAAGTAGACGGTCATCCATGATGGCTTGTCTGATCTCGCTCATTAAGTTGATTAAGAAATGTAGGTTGTGGATCGTGAATAGTCTCGCACTTAATATCTCATTTTCTTTGTAAAGATGTCTCAAATACGCTTTCGTATAGTTCTTACAAGTATAGCACTCACACTCCGCATCAAGCGTTGTGAAATCTCTCTGGTACTTGGCCTGCTTGATCGATACAGGACCGACAGAGGTCATCGCAGTACCCATTCTCGCAGTTCGTGTAGGAAGCACGCAGTCGAACATGTCAATCCCTCTGATCGCGCCTTCAAATAAAGCGTCAGGACTACCTACACCCATCAGATACCTAGCTTTGTCTTCCGGTAAGAGCGGTGCTGTATAGTCGAGCACTTCATACATCAGGTCTTTTGGTTCTCCAACGCTCAGACCGCCAATAGCATAGCCCGGGAAGTCAAGCGCTACAAGCTCCCTAACACTTTGCTCACGTAGGTCCTTATACATACCACCTTGAACAATACCGAACAATGCCTGGTTCTCAGTATTGGTATGGGCGTCCTTGCAACGCTTGGCCCATCTTGTAGTACGTTCAAGTGACTTTTTAACATAATCGTGTTCTGCAGGATACGGTGCGCATTCGTCAAAAGCCATCATGATATCCGATCCGAGCGCAGTTTGAATCTCGACAGCCTTTTCAGGTGAGATAAAGTGCTTCGACCCGTCAATATGGGATCTGAACTCCACGCCCTCTTCCTTTATTTTTCTTAAACTTCCCAGACTGAACACCTGAAATCCGCCACTGTCTGTCAAGATCGGCTTATTCCAGTTCATAAACTTATGTAGTCCGCCTGCCTCTTTGATAAGGTCGTGTCCAGGTCTCATGTATAGATGATAGGTATTGCTTAGTATGATCTGAGCGCCTAAGCCCTCTACTTCTTCCGGTGTCATCGCCTTCACGGTCGCTTTTGTACCAACAGGCATAAAAATCGGTGTATCAATCACTCCATGCGGAGTGGTAAGCCTACCCAGCCTTGCACCGGATTGCTTACAGGTTTTAATCAATTCATATTTAACAGCCATTTTCTCTCCTTACTCAATAAACATCGCATCGCCGAAACTAAAGAATCGGTAGTTCATAGCTACAGCAACCTGATATGCTTTCATGATTTCTTCTTTGTCATAAAGCGCACTTATAAGCATCAATAGCGTTGATTCAGGCAAATGAAAATTTGTGATCAGCGCATCGACAATTTTAAATTCATAGCCGGGATAGATAAAAATATCAGTCCATCCGCTACAAGGAGCAACTTCTCCATGATTCGAACCGATAGTCTCGAGTGTTCTTGTACTTGTCGTTCCAACAGCTACGATTCTATTTCCTGTCATTTTCGCTTCTTTTATGATTTGAGCGTTTGGCTCATCAAGTTCATACCATTCGGCATGCATCTGATGGTCATTGACATCGTCCACCTTAACAGGTCTGAACGTTCCAAGACCGACATGAAGCGTCACATATGCTAGTTTGACGCCCTTTTCTTCAATCGCCTTCATCAATTCGTCGGTGAAATGCAGTCCGGCTGTCGGTGCGGCGGCAGATCCTGAATGCTTATTGTAAACAGTCTGATATCTTTCGCTGTCCTCTAGCTTTTCTGTAATGTAAGGTGGAAGCGGCATCGTGCCGAGTTCATCTAACACAGCCTCGAATACTCCTTCGTATTCAAACTTGATGATTCTAGTGCCCTCTTCTCCGAGTCCTATGATCTCACCTCTTAGGCGATCATCACCAAAGACGAACTTTGCTCCTACTTTGGCTTTTCGACCCGGCTTAACAAGACATTCCCACTCATCGGTTCCTGTTCTTGTCAAAAGTAAGAACTCGACTGTCGCACCTGTATCCTTTTGACCGAATAACCTTGCTGGTAGAACCCTTGTATTATTAAGTACCAGACAATCACCCTTGTTTAAGTGATCTAGAATATCTTTAAAAACCTTATGCTCTATCGTATGGTTTTTTCTATTTAAGACCATCAGTTTAGATGAACTGCGATTTTCAAGTGGCGTTTGCGCTATTTGCTCATCAGGTAAATCAAAATAAAAATCACTGGTTTTCACAGTATCACCTTTCTACTTACTTAAATATAACAACATCCGTATAGTAATGGTGCAGGATATCTTCATAAAGGAGCCCGTTTTCGGCCATTGCCTTCGCTCCCCACTGACTCATACCCAGTCCGTGACCATAGCCTTTTCCAATAAAACTATAATCCTTACCGCCTGTCGCTATGGTTTCAAATGTGCTTCCGTTGTAAACCGAAGCTTTCTCGTTTATTGTTTTACGTTCTAAAGAAGCAGCCATCACCACCATGCCGTCAAGGCTTTTGGAATGCATGCCCTCTGAAGACAGCACTGTTATCTTATCACCTTTTGAAACATTAAACAACATCGATTTGATGGTGGTATATCCAAAAATCTGTCTCGCCTTTTCTTTTTCAAGCAGTACCGTATCCGTAGTTCCAGCAATTTCTAAAAGAGTGGTCCTACCCGATGTGGCTGTGCCGCGTGAGGTGATACCTGTAATTTTACCGACGTTCAGACCCGATTTTGATAGAACGCTCGCAATTTCCGATTCTGTGAAGCTTGCAACCCAAAAATCATTGGGCTGGCCTATGGAATAAGGATCATATACGGCTTTGATATAAGGAAGCGCTGACATATATACGTTTTCGCTATTTTCTGTGTAACCGCCGCTGTTGGAATGATAGAAGGCGGTGATCGGTTTATTGTTATAGGTGATAATCTGATCTTTTGTCGCCACAACAGCTTCGTTGGAAAGGTTTCCTTCTACCGAATATCCACCGTACACTTGACAATGAACAGTGTCGCATACATCATATCCGCCTGCCGCATGCCTTCCCTGCTGTGTCTCAACATAGGTTCTCGCAGCCACAGCCTGGGCCTTTAAGGCCTCTAAAGGCCAACTGGGCGACATTTCTTTTGGTAGAACACCAAATAGATAACTGCTCCGCTTCACTTGATTGATAATCGTCAATGTCTTATCCGAGTTAAGGTGCACACTGACTCCACCACGATAGCGCACTCCGTTTATGCTTAAGTCTCCATCGACAGTCGGTAATACTACCGATTCATCAGACTTCAAATCGATGATGTGCAGCTCATTCTGATACAGTCCGATCACACCGGTATCCAGCTTGACTGTATAACTAGCACCTGCATCCATAGACATCAGGGTCTCCGAAGCTCCTACGCTTGTCTTGATAAAGTGCGCGCCTTCAAAAACAAGACTGAAGGAGGAGTAAGTCTCCTTTTTCTGAATCAGTCCGACCTTAATGTAATCTTCGTCGCTCGCTCCGTATGCCACTCCTGACAGGACGATGACAATAAGTAATATGAATATCATACTTCGTTTCATCGCTTATTCCTCCAGTATGTCCAGGGCGAGCTGATTCTGTTCCTTCCATGACAATCCAATATGTTCGTAACCCCTTCTGAGCATCACACGACCTCTTGGTGTACGTGCGATAAATCCGATCTGCATCAGATACGGTTCATAGACATCTTCAATGGTCTCACGTTCCTCACCGGTACTTGCGGCAAGTGTGTCGACTCCCACAGGACCCCCGTCGAATTTCTCGACAATCGCATGCAATAACTTTCGGTCGACAAAATCAAGCCCCAAGGGATCGATCTCGAGCATGTTGAGCGCAGCCTTTGAGATGTCCATATCGATGATGCCGTCGCCCTTGACCATGCTGTAGTCTCTAACCCTTTTCAGCAGTCTGTTCACAATCCTAGGTGTTCCCCTGCTTCTTCTTGCTATCTCATAACTTGCATCTTCATCAATATGGACTCCTAGTATGTCTGAAGACCGCTTGACGATTTTTGCCAGTTCCTCATCTTCGTATAATTCTAACTTGCAGATCACACCAAATCTGTCTCTTAAGGGAGACGTAAGCTGCCCAGCCCTAGTGGTAGCACCGATTAAGGTGAACCTAGGAAGATCAATCCGTACACTTCTTGCCGCGGGGCCCTTTCCTATGATGATGTCAAGGCAAAAGTCCTCCATCGCAGGATAAAGCACCTCTTCAATCACTCGATTAAGTCGATGTATCTCATCGATAAACAGTACATCATTCGGTTGAAGATTAGATAGAATTGCGGCAAGGTCACCCGGACGTTCAATCGCAGGCCCCGAAGTGATCTTCACATTGACACCCATCTCGTTGGCTATAATCGTAGAAAGAGTGGTTTTACCCAGACCTGGAGGTCCGTATAAGAGCACGTGGTCCAAGGACTCGTCTCGCATCTTTGCAGCATCGATGAATATATTCAGTTTCTCTTTTGTTTTTTCCTGACCGATGTAATCCGATAGGAGCTGAGGTCTGAGTGTCACCTCGGCTTCTTGATCTTGAATGGATAAATCGGGAGTCACTATACGCTTGAATTCCATAAATGCCTCTAATTTCTGTTATGTGTCAGCGCATACTTGATCGCGTCTTCCACGCTCAATGTCGCTAGATCAACGCCACTTAACATGCTGTTGATTTCATCTTTTTTGAATCCTAGCCCTAAAAGAGCAAGCATGACATCTTCAGATGAGGATACCATCACACCTTCGCTGAAACTTCCTGCGGACTTCAAATCCGCACCGTATGTCTTTTTGAGCTTATCTCTCAGCTCGACGATCACTCGTTGCGATGTCTTTTTACCGAGCCCTGGCAGACCGGTAAGCATCTTTTCATTTGCAGTGATAATCCATTCCATGATTCTCGCATACGATTCATTCGACAGCATTCCCATAGCGACTCTTTTACCTATGCCGCTCACACTGATCAGATGTTCAAAGAAGATAAGCTCGTTTTCATCTGTGAATCCGCATAAGGAATGCTCGTCCTCTTTGATCATCAGCTTTGTGTATAGCTTTGAAACCTCACCTAGCTTGACATGCGTTATCGAAGTGGTTGTCGCCGACAGGTAATAGCCGATACCGCCTACATCGAGCACGATATGGTCCAATCCCTTTTCTACGACTTCGCCTTTAATATATCTATACATAAACACCTCTACTATTGTCATTTTCCTTCAACTATCTTTATAATACCACAAACATACATTCGATTCCACGAAAAAACTCCTTAAGCAAAGAGCAGGACACTGCCTACTCATTGCTTAAGGAGTCATGGGAAAACTATTCTATCAGATATCCACGATTTCAATTTTTTCGTTATCCATAAAATACTTTGTTTTAGTCAGTAGTTTAGAAAAAATCTCGTCTTTGGTTTCTCCGTCAAATGGGAATGTGACGAATACATTGTATAACCGATAATTGGCGAGTGCCTTATTGGTCAGCTTAAGATTCGAAAACACTCTTATGAACTTCTCATCCACAAGCGATCTGTTTTCTTCACTACACATCGGAAGCACACCGATAAAACTCTGGCTGCCATATGCTACAAACAAGTCCTGTTCAAAAGTCGCATCTTCCAGTCGCGGTAGCAAGTATTCCGATATCCGCTGATACTCCCTCTCGTTGGATGAACTCGTTTCTTTGGTGTTTTTATGAAAGATGGAGAACAATAAAGACACTTGATAATTGGCTTTTTTTGCAACTATCAGTTCACGGGTAAGATACTGATGTAGATCGATATTCTTATCTGCTTCACGTGTCTCAGTCATCCTATTTTTAGATTTTGTAACGTGTTCCTTGATTCTGCTACTTAAAAAATCATCCTCAAAGGGTTTTAGGATATAGTCCGCAGCACCCATTTGAATCCCTTTGACAAACGATGCCCGTTTGTTTTCAGATGTTAAGATCACAATAGGAATACCATGAAGCATGTCAGAAATCGATTTGACAAGTGCGAATCCGTCTTCACCGGGAATCATTATGTCCATAATGATAAGATCCACAGTCTCAGGAGCGCTAAGACTTGCAAGGAGCTGCTGCGTGGTCGTCACTTCTACAGTAGTGCAATCCATTTTAGCGACCAATTCCTTTATTCGGTTTCTAATATAGAATGTCGTATCATAGACAAGAATATTGCACATAAAGCCTCCTTCAGACTCAGAGCTACTTCATCAGTTTTCCTTCATCGTTTAGCTTTAGTTTCAGCTGGTATCTATGGTTAATCTCATCGTGAACAGCAAAATCCTTGTTTTTTCTGGCAAAAGAGATTATCTCCAATAGCAGTTCGCGTTTTCCTTCAATATGCTTTTTCAGGTAACTCATTTCTTTTTCACTGACAAGGGCAACCCATTCCTTGTTCTTTTTCGTAATGGTCATAAATTCCAAACTGTGCCAGTCGCAAACCAATTGATTGGAAAAAATATCCTTTTTCCATAAACCCTTCTCATCAACCTTATACTCGGTTGTCATCACGCTGATGAAATCCTTCAATAACAAAAGTGCCACAAGCGCCAGTCCTATCTTATAGATATTTCCTGTTACCAGTACTGCAAATGCAACAAATACTCCGCAGCTTACTCCTGCTACCACTTTCCCTTTAAGATCATACGTATACATACTATCCCCTTTTACTATTCTGTCGGTACATTTCTAAAATACGATACCTCATCGCCGTCAATTGCTATCACATCCAACCTATACGAATCAGGCAGATGGCATGCATGTTTTTTTATATAAGCCCATGCGGCTTTTTTTATCTTTTTGATTTTTGCCGGGGTCACATATTCATACGCTCTTCCAAAATCGCTTTTCTCACGATACTTCACTTCAACGAATACCAGACAGTCCTCGTCGATACAGATGAGATCCACTTCGCCGAACTTCGTTTGAAAATTACGTTCAAGTACTTTATACCCCATAGTTTGAAGAAATAGCAAGGCTTCCTCTTCTTTTTCCGTTCCGATTTTTCGGCTCATTTTTTAAACCTCGCATCCATCTTACTGATAAACACAAGCACCTCTGCAACCACGTTATATAGGTCCTCGGGAATCATCTGCCCGACTTCAAGGTGTTGCAGCTGTTTTGACAATCGTTCATCCTGATAAACAGGTGTATCGTTCTCCTGTCCTATCTCAATGATCTTGTCGGCGATATGCCCCCTGCCTTTAGCTAAAAGCTTTGGCGCCTGGTCGCTGTCCCGATTGTATCCTAAGGCTGCTGCAACCCGTTCCTTCTTATCCACCGAAACACCTCCTTGTCATCATATCCGAACATCAAAAGACGATGCTCCAATCACATCGACTTTTTCAAGCTCGGCTAAATTAGGCTCGTCGAATTTCGCAGAAAAATCGATTAGAATTTCTTTCTTTGTTAGAGGACCCAACCGCTTTGCCAGTTCATTGACATAGTCCTTCATGAATAGGAGCGCTTCAGCGTCTTCTGCGATGAAATCAAGCTTGATGAAGTCTGGCTGCAGATGAATTTTGACTCTGACAAGAGACATGTTCTTTGTATGGAGCGCGATATAGATCAACCCGTCGTCGGGATTAAGCGCACCTTTTTTCTTTGAATCCCCTTTGATGTAGACCTCGACATCTTCCAGTTGTCTTTGAACCTGAACCGGAAGATAAAGCGCGTGCCAGTTCATACTGCTTTCGCTTAAAAGGTTCTGTGTCTGTTTAATCAGTTCAAGCTGCTCGTTCTTTTCACCCGTCTGGCTCTTGATCACACTTTGTTGAAGCGACTTTTGCAGTGTATCCACTTCTTCCAACAGTTCTTTGAGCAGCTTCCCATCCAGTTTATCCGGTAAGTCGTTCCAGTTCAGCGGCTTTTGAATCAGTTTTGCCAGCCGTTCATTTAACTCCTCAGGCAATGCCTCTTTTGAACCTTCAAATACATTCTCAATCCCCGAAAAAACGCCTAACTTACCTGTCAAAAATCGATTGACCACTACTGTGTTTAGCACCGTCATCGGTACATCGTGTTTGGTCATGAATGCGATCGTCTGTGCCGCTTTTTCAGTTGAATTGACAGTGGTTTTTAATGCCTCGGTCAAATTTTCCTTAAAATGCTTTAATACCATATGCTCAGAACTCTTAACAGGCTGACCAGCCCCGGATTCACTTGATATCATGTTTCTGATTTGAATATCGACCTGGTCTGACTGGCTGTTCTGCCTAGACTGAACATCAAGAGGAACCTTCGAAGCATCCAATGGCTGCTGAGAGGGCATAGTGACTTGTGTTTCTTGCTTAATAGGAGCAGTCGCTGCATCAGCCCCCTTAACGACAGAAGTTACTTGTGTTTTATCGCTTTCAACCGCCTGGACAAGCCCTTCAGCTTTCAACTGACTGGTTTGCCCGTCAGAGACCTTGACAGAGGATGTCATTACTTCAGAAGCCGCTTTTGACAACACTTCTAAGAATTCCTTAGGGGCCAGTTGCCAGTCGACATTCGGCTTAACACCTTGCTCGCCTAATTTTTCAGCGCCTTGCTGCAGGTAGTACAGGTTCTGCTGAAGCGTCTGAAAACTCTGCTTTTCGATAACCACGTTTTGTTCATGCATCGCCTTTAGGATGATCATGTTCCTCGGCGTGGTCGCAGCCCCTAATTTTGAGAGCTGTTCTTTTAAAAGAAATTCAAGCTCAGCCTTTCCGTCCGGCTGCTGTTGTTGACCAAGTACTTTGACCTCCACTCTTTTGCCATCCGTTTCGACCACTTCTAAGGTGACCGTTTCGTTTTCGACGAGCACCTCGCTTCCAACGTGTTTGGCGTGGACCACCTGACCTTTTATATCAAGGCTTACCCATTCATCGAGCACACTTAAGATAACGGCCGTCACCTTCTCGCCCGATTTAAGCGCAGCTACCGCTCCCTTGTCGGATGTCGTCTGAGAATCCGAAAGCAGTTTTTTCAATTCGATTAAAAGTCCTGGTTGAATACGCATATTACCACTCCATATTCCTTAGGAATGTCATTCTATGTATCGGAGAGGGACCTAAGGCTTCTAGCGCTCTATAGTGCATCTTCGTGCCATATCCTTTGTGTACGCTAAAATCATACCCAGGGTATTGAAGGTCATAATCCTTCATCATCCTGTCCCTTGTCACCTTCGCTAGAATCGATGCGGCGGCGACTGCCAGACTCTTTTCATCACCTTTCACAACCGGTGCGAGCGGCTCTGTAATGGCATCCAATTTGACATGGTCGGTTATCACAGCCTGATAGGAATCTCCCAACTGGTGAATCGACTGATACATGGCGACTTTTGTCGCTTCTAATATGTTGATTTCATCGATTGTCGCAGCATCCACGATACCAACACCATAAGAGACGGCATGCGTTTTGATAAGCTCAAAGAGTCTTTCTCTTTCCTCTTCGGAGAGTTTTTTAGAATCGTCCACTCCGAGCAGGTCGATATGCCACTCAATCACACAGGCGGCCGCGACAACTGGTCCTGCAAGCGGACCTCTACCTGCCTCGTCGACACCTGCCACTGCCCCTTCAAAAGCAAACATTTCACGATCGAAGGCTGTCATTCTATTGAGTTTTTCGACCCTTCGTTCATGGAGATCGATTTTCTTTTGAAGACCTTGAGCCATCTTCTGAACCGAAGCCCTTTCGTCGCACATGTATTTATCGACAAGCATGGCCCATTGTGCAGGGTCGGCATCTGCCATTATCTTTTTAATTTCACTGACTGTCATTTGATTCTCCACCCTGTGTAAGCAGCTTATCGATATACTGCTTGGTTTGAATGACTATCGCATCCTCATTATTGATATCATATGCTTCATCGATAAACTTCTTGGCAAGCTCCAGTTCCTGAGTCTCGATATGAAGGATAGCCAAATTACAAAGAATTTCGTAATTGAGCGGTTTATGCTTTAGTCCGTCCATCAGATAGAGCTTCGCATCATGAAACTCACCCATCAGCATCCCGACAATTCCAAGCTCGTTATAGATCCTATCTTCTATCGGATTCAGGTCCCTTGCCTTGTTAAGATGCATGATCGCTTCTGGAAGCATTTGAAGCCCCCTATAGGCAAGGCCTAAGAAGAAGTTTATTCTCCAATCGTCCTCACTGTGCTCGCTAATGGAGAGCAGCGCTTCTAAACCCTCTTGGAACCTTTCCTCGACGATCAGTCTGAATCCTTTTTCATAAAGCGCCTTATCCTCGATGATAGGCATCTTACTGATCAGATCTTGAGCATAAGCTTCATCCAAATTGCCGGCAAGCGCCTTTTTGGCAAACGCCTCACTCTCGATGAACTTTTCCTGATGGTGGGCGATAAATGCGAGATAGTAAAGAATTTCTGGCTTATCTTCAATTTTAAGCGCTCTTTGAAATGCATTTCTGGCAAGCACAAGCGTGTCCTTAAGTTCACTATTGGCATGGTAAAGCGCGTAATATGCTTTGCCTATGTTGTAGTAACTGTCGATATGCTCTTCATCGAAAACCACAGCGGCTTTAAAAAACGAGATGGCTTCTATCCATTCACGGTTGTTGCTGGCTTCTATCCCTAAGTGCATGCAGTAGCTGAAAGGATTCTCCACCATACCCTTAACCAGCTCGATATAGGTTTTACGATGGGTGAACTGCGGATCAAGACCGATGACAAGGCATACATCCCTTAAGATTTTTCTGAAGTCGAATCCCTCTTCTCCCAAGGTGACGACACCTGTAAGGGCGTCTTGGTCGACAGGTAGGTCAAGACCTTTTGGAATTACAGCATTCTTAAGGTTTAAATCCTTATTAAGCTCTATAAAATAAATCTGTTCTTTTTTTTCTTCAATCAGTTGTTTTACACTCATTCTATTTCTCCATAATTTTTCATGACTTAATTCCACTTAATCGTCCAAAGACCTACTGATGTTCTTATCTATGATCTTGCTTCGATAAAACTCGTAATAATCAAATTCGCTTAGACGTAATATTTTGATGCTGTCATCGGCTACACAGACATTCAGTTCGGATATGTAGTCGTTGGACACCTTCGCACCATCACATGCTACGATAACCTCTCTGCTTTTGGCTTTAACCACTTTAAAATCAAAAACGGTATCCATCGGTACGACCATGCTGGTCTTAAGCGGCCGATTGATGGAATTGTCATTGGGGTTGAGCGGTGTCACCTGATAAACAGGCAGCTCTGAATGTGTTGCGACCCCTCCCGCCCAAATGGCGTATCCGGTCGCCCCTATGGGAGTTGAGATGATGAACCCGTCTCCGGTGAAATAGTTGAAGGGCTTGTTATTGATAAAAAGCTTCACTTCCATGAGTCGCGGTTCAAGGTGCTTGATCAGTATCTCATTGAAAGCGTAGTTCACCACAGTGTTGCCGTTGACCGTAGCACATGTCACCTTTAGCAGCGGGTAATTTTGAATCTGATAGTCCTTTTTAATTAGCGAGTTCACTAATCCTTCCAGCTCTGTAGGCCCCACTGTCGGTAAAAAGCCAAGACTGCCTGTGTTGATCCCAATAAATGGCACATGCAGTTCCCGGTGCGTCCTGACAGCGCTTAGCATGGTTCCGTCACCACCGATGACGATGATAAGCTCCGGACGATGGTCGACTATGATAAAATGCTTTTGCTTCAATAATCTGATCAAGTTCTTTTTAGCCCCCAAACTTTCGGGCTTATAGTTGTGGTGAATCATCACACGTTTCATATCTACCTCATTACTTTCCTCTTTGGAACATACGTTTTTGTCTAGTCGTCGAATCAAGTCGTGAGAACAATAGACCTCTATATATCATCGTATACCCCAATGTAAACTGCAATACTACGATTAAGACGACAATGGATAAGGATTGTGCTACTGCGCTTGGTAAATTTACAAAAACCTTGCTAAAGCCAATCATCAGTCCCTGATAGATGAAATAATTCGCAGCAAAAAGCAGAATATTCGGCACATACCATTCGAGCAGGTTGACCTTAACAAAACTCATTGAGTACTTCACGCTGTCCATTTCACTGTGATGCTTCTTATAAGTCACTTCTGGTAGCGCATTGAACACCACAAAGCAAGCGATCATAAATAAAAGGCTAAGCGCAAAGCCTATAAATCCAGACACCAGCGGAACCACCAGAAGCTGTATTAAAAGATTGGCCACCCAAAAGATGAACATGATTCCGAATATTTTTCGCATATAGACCGTAAATCCGTTCTTGACATCATCCCACTCAGTCTTATAGCCCGAAGTCGCTCTGTCAATCAGATAAAAATAATTGGAAAGCACCAGCGCATAACCCAAGAGCGTCACAATCAGACCGAACAAAGGCAGCATCGAACCCAGGTAAGAGGTTGCAAACACGAGCGGTCCGTAGATCAGACCCACATACATGAGCAGATGGTGTTCGCCGATAAGTTTGTTTGTCTTTTTAAACGCAGTATAGTTCGTATCAAACAGATCAAGTAGTATTTTCATTAGTAGAACTCCTTCAACTCTTTTACATTTGCCGTATCCAATAGTCTGATTGCTTCGTCATTTTTGAACTTCACATAATAGAGCTCATCGTCAGTCATTCTTTTTTCAAAAATATGATAGTTGGACTTAAAGACCGTCATAAGCTTGATCAACTGCTTAGCAGACTGCTCTTTGAGTGAGGTTGGGATCATCTCAGGATGATTCCTTATCACATCATGCCATTTGCCATGGGTTTCCACCCGCATGTGGGATAGGCTCTTCGGTAGTTTCTGATTCACGTTCAAAAGGTCAAACGCCAATAAACCTTCCACCATCTCCACCGTCGAAGACGTATGCTCGACGATCATGTCACGCAGCAAAATCAGCCGATTATCAAATCCATCGGGAAAACTATGTAGCTGATTATGTATCAGCACCGCACCAATTTGTTGATAAAACCGGTAAGGTGAGTCGATGCTTTTATAAAGATGAGCCAGAGTATTTGTAAACAGCTCCGCATTATGATAGGATTCGACACCTTCTTCACAGGCCACCAGATCCTGCTTTTGCAAAAAACTCAAATAACGATTTTGGTAAAACTCATAAGGAGGATGCTCATCGTACACATACCCGTGTTCCTTAAGCTGCTCTTTAATCAGCGAACCGTGCAGGATTTTAAGCATTCCAAGCTGCAGATGGTCAGGACCAAGCGCCAACACATCGTTAAAACTTTTTTCAAACTCCTCCACACCCTCGTAAGGCAGACCGGCGATCAGATCCAGATGCGTATGGCAGTTGTCTAAAGCACAGAGTTTCTCGACCATTGCAAGCGAGCTGATGGGCATGTTTCTTTGTATGGCTTTGATGGTCCGTTCATTGGTCGATTGGATACCGATTTCAAACTGAACCAGGTTTTTACGTAGTGTCGCAATTTTACTTATCAGCTTATCGTTTAAAAGTGTGGGGCTCAGCTCGAAATGGCAGGTGGTCACACCATTGTCGATTTCCTTGATGTAGTCCATGATCGCAATCGCTCGGTCGACCGGCGCGTTAAAGGTCCGGTCCACAAATTTGATCACAGGGGTATTCGCCCTAAAGAACCTCGCTAAATCCAGCTTCACCTGTTCAATCGACTTATACCTCAGTTTAGATCCTCGTGCGGACATGCAGTAACTGCAGGTGTAGGGACAGCCTCTTGAGCTTTCATAATATGCAATCTTGAATGTTTCAAGCTCCGAATCCGTGTAGGGAACCCCTAGTCCACTTATATCCATGAGCGCTGGTTCTGCTACGATTCCCTTTAACAGGCTGAGGTAAGCAAGAAGCATCTTCGGGTCGGACTCATAAAGCTGACCGATTTTTGTAAACCATGTCTCGCCTTCATTTTTTAAAATGACATCGATATAATCATGTTTTTTCAGCCAGTCCTCATCGTGAAAGCTTACTTCTGGCCCGCCAAGAATGATTTTAGCAGCGCTATCAAGCATCTTGATCGCTTTGGACAATTTTAGAACCAGGTCGATATTCCAGATATAGCAAGAAAACAGATAGACTTGGCTATCCATTTCTCTAATCGCACTTAAGATTAAGTTTGCCGACTGATTGATTGTGAAACTTTGATGTAATACAGGAAGATGGTAATTTGATGCGATCTCCCTAAAATATCTCAGTGCAAGGTTGTTGTGGACAAACTTTGCATTGATCTCTATCATTTGAATCATATTGAACCTCTTATTCTATTAATCGTCAATCCTTATTAATTGTAACATGACTTTACCTACTTATATACGGCTTTTTAAGCTTATTCACTTGATATCGTCGTCTCTTTATTGTACCTTATAAACAGGAATGTAATTTAGATGGGTGTAACACCATAAAAGGAGGACGGCACATGGCAATCATGTCTTCGCGTTTAATCCGCCATGATATGTGTAAACAAGAACTAAATAGTATGGGAGCAAAAGTTTTAGACCTGCAAGGTGTCATGACCTTCGTGAAATTCAGGTTCAACGATACAAAAATCGCATATATTTACAACATCCGCCCTGACAACACTTATTTTTTTGAGCGTGTCAAACCTTATGCCATGGCGATTGGAGAATTCGCATCTGAAGAAGAGATTATCGACTTGATAAAAATCGATATCGAACAGTTCAAAAATGCCATGCATTCTTCAAACTTCAACAAATTCATTGAAATCGACTCCGATATCGCAAAGACTGTCCGTATCTTCGAAGACTTATATCTTTATTACAATATCAGAAAAGAAGATCTTGAGTCCCTCGCAAGTGAAGTCAGCGACATGCTTGCAGCGATCAGAAAAATCAAGGATTCGTCCGAGCGTGTCTATTTCAAAAAAGATCCGGATAGTTTTAAAGACACAGTGTGATACACGAAAACGCCTGCAGCAAACTAAGCTGTCAGGCGTTTTTAATAAAAAAGCGGTATCAAGAAAAGTTAACTTCTCTTGATACCGCTTAATTTATTTGTTATTGATAGGCGTTTCTATACCGCTTTTGTCTCTTCTTTAGAATCAACATACTCGATAGAGAATCCAGTGTAACCCCAAAGGATTGCAATAAGTGGGTTAACCCAGTTAAGAATCGTATATGGCACGTAAGTCCAAGGAGTTAAACCAAGTGTTCCGATCATGTAAGCACCACATGAGTTCCAAGGGACAAGTGGAGATGTAAGTGTAGCACAGTCTTCAAGTGTTCTTGAAAGGTTCTTAGGATGCAAACCACGCTTGTCGTATTCTTCTTTGTACATTCTACCAGGAATTACGATTGCAAGGTATTGGTCACCAGCAATGACGTTCATGATAAGAGAAGTAACGATTGTAGTTGTAATAAGACTACCTGTTGATTTAGCAAATTTAAGCATTGCTTGAGCGATTGCGCGAAGCATACCTGTTTTCTCCATTACGCCACCAAACATCATGGCACAAAGGATAAGAGATACAGTCCACATCATACCGTCAAGTCCGCCGCCGCTTACAAGGTCATCAACGATAGCATTGCCAGTTTCGATACCAAAACCGTAGTGCATAGAGTCGATAACACTGTTAAAGTCAGCTTTTTGGAAGATGAAGGCAAAGATCGCACCGATCACACCACCTGAGAATAAGCCAGGAATCGCAGGAATCTTAAGGATAACCATACCGATTACAAGGATTGGTGCAAGTAATAATAGCGGATTCAAGTTGAAGCTGCTAGAAAGTGCAGTTGTGATACCGTCTACTGCCGCTTGATCGATAACGCCTTGAGAGTATTTGATACCAAGTACTCCGAAGAAGATAAGTGCGATAACATACGACGGACCAGTAGTGTAAATCATGTGTCTGATATGGTCGAACAGGTTAGCGCCTGCGATACCAGGAGCTAGGTTAGTCGTATCAGAAAGTGGAGACATCTTGTCGCCGAAGTAAGCGCCAGAGATGATAGCACCACCGATAACCTCAGTTGGGATACCAAGACCCTGACCAACACCCATAAGAGCGATACCGACTGTAGCAGCTGTTGTCCATGAAGAACCAGTTGCTAGTGATACGAATGAAGTGATAAGTAATGTAGCAACTAAGAAGATAGCTGGATTCATTACTTGTAGTCCCCAATAGATCATCGCTGGAACTACACCTGATTGCAACCATGTTCCGATTACAACACCGATAATCATAAGAATTAGGATCGCACCCATCGATGCCTTGATGATATCTACGATACCTTCTTCAATTTCTTCCCATTTGTAGTTAAGTCCGAATACTGCGACTACAACTGCAAGCATTGCTGATGAAAGTAGTGGAATATGTACATCAATCCAACCAGACTCCCAAACATTGTTGACCATCATGGCATACGCTAAAAACGCGACTAAGAAAATTACTGGAATAAGTGCTATGCCCAGCGTTGCCGTTTTCTTTTGCTTCATATAGAAACCCCTCCCTATTTATCCTGTTCTCACGCAATGTGAAAACGTTATCCTTAGTATACAGGCGACTTACAAAAAAATTCATAAAAATACATATAAATTTTAACGCGTTGTAACACCTCTTACTTTCTCGTCATATATTGCATGAATATGCACATACGCCTTTAAGCATTATCCAACTCGCCGCATCCGTACCGTTTCGGTGCCGATGCTTATGTTTACCACCTGTATCGATATGCATAGTTTTGCATAAATCCCTTTCCGTGTCAATAAAAATAAGCGCTTTCGCGCTTTAAAAATTAATTTTTATGTATTTTTTTTATTCTGTATGCAGTAAAAGGTTCTCAATAAACTTCTTAACGCTGATTTTTCCTCCACCGCTTCTGTTGCCTCTGATGAAATCCATTTCAGCCTTGACGCTTTCAAAATCATAAAGCGTTGACGAAAATCTCATGAACGTATCGTTCATATAATCTTCTATACCCAGATTTGCAAGATTGACAAGACCACGATTGATCGCCCTACGAATTCTTTGCTCCATGGCCTTTGGTTGCTTGGACAAGGACTGGCAAATATCATTGATGCGAAGTCCTCTTTGAAGCTCTGGATTTTCGATGACGTATTCGCACAACTTCAAAATATCATCCCCACCAGCTTCACCCATGATTCCAATCTTAGAAAAGATGATCTTTAGCTTTGCGATCTGATTGTCTTGAATCTTTTTATATGGCGTTTCAATATTCTGGCTGGCATTGTCATTGAAAAACGACTTCATCATATCGAACTTTCTAGAGAGCTCGATCTGCTCCATCACATTCTTGATGACTCTGGTGACCTCCATTTGATTGATCGGCTTTGCGATGAAAAACTCGATTCCTGCCTCATATGACTTTTGAACCATTTCCTTTGTGGACACTTGAGACAGCATGATGAACTTGACACTATCCAATTTTGATTTTATGGTTTCCACAAGCCTTGCACCATCCATACCGGGCATCAGAAAATCCACCACCACGATATCGGGTTTTAAAAGTAGAATCTCATCGACTGCCTCTACACCACTCGTCGCAAAACCAAGCACTTCACCGAGCGCCGCATCCTCTATGATGTTTTCAACAATCCTTACAATTTGAATATGATCATCAACGATAAAAAATTTCATGTGAATTTACCTCAATTTGATTTCTAGGAATTTTGATCACAAACGACGTGCCTAAGCCAACCTTTGACTCGACTTCGATCGTACCCTTAAACTTATCTGTGACAATATCCCAAACAAGCGTTAGGCCGACTCCTCTACTGATATCTCCGGTAATCGCATTAAACTTGGTGGAGAATCCGGGTTCGAAGATATGATCGAGATTTCGTTCGCGTATTCCAGAGCCGTTATCCTTTACTATCATAACACAATACTCATCATGAATAAATTCATCTAGTTCGACAATACCGAAGGAATTTTCAGAAACAGCCTCCATCGCGTTATTAAGCAGGTTTCTTAAAATCGTCATCACAAGATAATGTTCTCTAACATAGAAATTGGACTTACACCTTACACTCAACACCACGTTCTTATAATGTTCTGCGGTCAGTTTTCCGTGATGTTCAAGGATATTATATAGGTCTTTAAGTTTCATCACTTCAAATTCCTGTGCGTTCCCGGTCACCGACTCAAGTCCATCAATCACCTGAATGTAATTCTTCTTGATTTCATGGACTTCTTTGGCTATTTCGAGCGCTTGATTCGATATGTCGTTATTCCTGCTCTGCGTAGTCTCATACAAGGAATAAGCTTCATTCATCACAGATTCTATATGCCTCATGTTGCGCTTCATCAGATAGGTCTCGCTGTTGAGATTGGCAGTGAGCATGACAAGATGCTTGTACCTCAAGTCGTGCTCGTCCCTTTTTAAAAGCGAAGTATAATATTTGAAGATCAATACGATAGTGATAGCGCTCACTGCTCTCACACAGGCGATCACAAGCAGTATGGGTATGTCACCGAAAACACCCAGTGAGTTGATTTTCGTTCTAAATAACAGTTCAAGTACGTTGGATGCGAAGTCGTTTAAAAGAATTACAGTGAACCATCTTGAAAGGTTCGCATTCTCTGATTTGGTATAAAAGTAGTAGTAGATGGTTCCATAGGACAAATCGAAAATAAAGGTAGGATACTCCATCATAAAGGCGTCGAGAAGCGAACCATATAATGATAGCCCGAACAAGCTCCTCATGACAAGACCGATTGTCATGATATAAAATGCCTGTACGATCGGATTCACCTTTGGATTGTAGTATAGGAAAATCGGGAGCAGTATTACCGATAACGAAACTCTAAAGCCACCCAAAAAAAGCTCCAAGTAAAGCTGAGTGGCAATCGAATCGATAATCGCTATTCCAATCATCAACGGTATATAATGTTTTTTCAGCCAATTCAACATAATTAACCCCTATTCCTTACGAGTGCTTCAAATAAGGGCTGCAGTTGACTGCAGCCCTTTTATCCTACTTGATGATCAATTGGTGGAATATCTTCTTACCCTTTTGCAGGAGCGCCTTGCCCTCTACAAAATCTGCTTCTGTCAGCACATAGGTGAAATCAGTCACCTTTTTCTCATTAAGCGACAGACCGTTTTGCTGCACCAACCTTCTCACTTCTGATTTTGAACCTACAAGTCCTGCACCGACAAAGGCGTCAGCGATGGAATATCCATTTAAGACAGCCGATCTTTCCACATCACTGGATGGAATGTTATCGCTGTCCTTAGCACCTGCAAATAGTGCTTTTGCAGCATCTAGCGCAGCAAGTGCAGCCTCTTGTCCATGCACTATTTTTGTCACTTCAAAAGCAAGGATCTCTTTTGCCTTATTAAGCTCAGCGCCTTCCCATGATTCCATCACACTGATTTCTTCAAGTGGGAGGTAGGTCAGGAGCTTCATTGTTTTAATCACGTCGGCGTCACTGACATTTCTGAAGTACTGGAAGAACTCAAATGGCGATGTTTTTTCAGGATCGAGCCATACAGCTCCTTTTTCCGTCTTGCCCATTTTTTTGCCTTCTGATGTGGTAAGAAGATTGAAAGTAACACCAAACGCAGGCTGTTGACGTTTTCTTCTGATGAGGTCGACACCGCCTAAGATGTTAGACCACTGATCGTTACCGCCCATTTGCAGGTTACATCCGAACTTCTCGTTTAAGACTAAAAAGTCATACGACTGCATGATCATATAGTTGAATTCTAAGAACGTCAAACCTTTTTCCATTCTTGTCTTGTAGCAGTCTGCCGTAAGCATACGGTTTACAGAGAAATGTGCGCCTATTTCTCTTAAGAACTCTACATAATTAAGGTTCAGCAGCCATTCGTCATTATTGATCATAATTGCCTTATCGTCGCTAAAATCGATAAACTTTGAAAGTTGAGTCTTGAAAATTTCAGCGTTTGCATCGATCTGTTCTTTTGTAAGCATCTTTCTCATATCCGTCTTATCTGTCGGATCACCTACCATCGTAGTTCCGCCACCGATAAGGACAATTGGTCTGTGCCCTGCTCTTTGCATATGCGACATAGCCATAATCGTCATAAAATGACCTGCCGTCAAACTGTCGGCAGTCGGGTCGAAACCAATGTAAAACGTCACTTTTTCCTTTTCAAGAAGCTCTGTGATTTCAGCCTCATGAGTCATCTGACCAATAAAACCTCTTGCCTTTAAAACATCTAATCCTGTCATCTAAACACCTCCAAAAAATAAAACACGGCAAATCGCAAGGACGAAAAGCCGTGGTACCACCTTAGTTTACACAAATGTGCCTCAAAGTCTATAACGCAACTAACCGGTCTGCTTTCACAGACTTGCTCCAAAGTCGTATTCAACCATCCGTATTTTCGTGTTTTTCACCAACCAACACGCTCTCTAAAAAATATCGAACCGTCTACTTATCTTTTTCAACGCAACTCTTTTCAACATTTTACATGATAACAGAAGCTTTTGTCAATATCAGTACTCCTTATGGCTCATTTCTATGATGTCCCTGTGGTGACCGAGTCTCAGAATCGATGAGTTTCCACCTTTGACAGCAATTCGTTTACATTCGCAGTACGTATAGTTATCTCTATGGTTATGACTTTGAATTATAGCCTTACATTCGCGGCACTGGGCTATGTTTTTAATGATTTTCATATCCACCTCTTTTAAAGATCATCAATCATGTTTCTATACCATCAATTACATTGTCTCAAATTTCGAATATTCTGACAAGTCAAGTTGCAAAACTAACTGAAATTCGGTCCTATGATTTAAAACACAGTCCTACTGTCAAATAATCCAACTATTCAAACACTTCGTTTTATGTTAAAGTTAATTAAATGTGTGAAAATGAGGTGAAACATGAGATTAGTAGGCATTCAAGATTTAAAACACGGTATGATCCTTGGAGAAGACATTTATGGCGGTTTCGACATGCTGATCGCATCCAAGGGTGACATAATCACAGATAAAATGAAAGAACTTCTAGTAAGAATGAGTGTTGATTTTGTTTATGTCGATGATTCTTCCAGTGATGAAAACACTACCCTTTCCGAAGAGGACAGACAAGAAATACTCACAGCGATTTCAGAAACTTTCACAACCTATCGTTTACTTGGAAAAAATGTATTCAGCAAAATCAAGTCACCAGTAATGGATATTGTACAGTCCATCATGATCGATGACCACGCACTTGCCTTATTACTGAGCTTAAAATGCATAGACAACTACAGTTACGAACATAGTGTGCACGTGGGATTGCTCTCAGGCATGATCGCGTACTGGCAGGACAAACCTGCCAAGTCGATCAAAGATGCGATCTACGCCGGATTGTTTCATGACGTTGGTAAAATAACAGTTAACAAATCCATTTTACTTAAGCCTTTTCCGCTTTCTACTGACGAGTTCGATACGGCGAAGAACCATGTTCTTGACGGACTTGAATTACTAAACGGCTTGGCAGAAATGAACGATGATGTCAGACTGGCGATCATGCATCACCACGAACGCAGAAATGGTTCGGGTTATCCTCAGGGCTTGACAGGTCCCTCAATTCACCCGATTGCCAACATCGTGGCTGTTGCAGATGTCTATGACGCCTCCATTTCAAAAAAATGCTACAAGGAAGCCATATCGCCAGTAGCCGCATGCGAAGAGATTTTCACAGAAAGTCTGGATCTCCTTGATCCGACAGCATCTACCACGCTAATAAGGAACCTGCAAAAGTTATACGTTGGACTTAAAGTCATACTTTCCAACGGCGAAACCGGAGAAATTGTTTTCTTAAATAAATTCGACCCTAACAAACCCCTCGTAAGAGCGGGAGATAACTTTTATGATTTGATGCAATCGAGCAGCCCGACGATCACCGGCGTCTGCTGATCACTCAAAGATGAAAAAACAAAGCCTGATGAGCGATCATCAGGCTTTTTCTGTACCACTCCTAGGAATACTTTCCAAAATCGTCATCAAGTTCAATGTATTCGACGCGGTCTTTTCGCGAGGTTGCGGAGAGCTTGTTCTTCTTGGCATATTGATTGAATACATCTTTTGCAGCCTTTCCAGAGTCCATATGATTCCTTAGGTTAAAACGACTGATCATCGCTTTGAGCATTTCAGCCTGCGAGCTTAACTCTTCGCTGGATGATGCAGATTCTTCCGCAGTCGCCGAATTGGTTTGCGTCACATCCGATATCTGATTCACACCCTGACTGATCTCTTGAAGTCCTTGCACCTGTTGATTGCTCAAGACCGTAATCGAAGAGATAATCTTCTGCGACTCATATACGCCCTTTATAATCTTATCAAGAGCGCTTGCGGTATCGCCAGCCTTAATCGTACCAAGCTCGACGGTCTTTTGGGACTTCTCAATCAGAGTTGTGATTTCTTTAGCCGCTTTTGCACTGCGCGCCGCTAAGTCCCTGACTTCAGCCGCTACGACCGCAAAACCTTTTCCGTGTTCGCCCGCCCTCGCCGCTTCGACGGCTGCATTAAGAGCAAGTATATTGGTCTGAAAAGCAATTTCATCAATCACCTTGATTATCTTCGAAATATTATCACTCGCTAAGTTTATCGCATCCATCGCATCAACCATTTCTACCATCTGAGCATTGCTGTTCTGCGCATCTGCTATCACCGTTTTTCCGATTTCATCTGCCTCGTTGGCTTGATGTGCGTTTTCAACGGATTGATTGGCTATGACATCAATAAATGAGCTGATTTCTTCCACAGCACTTGCTTGTTCTGTTGCACCTTGCGACAGATACTGAGCGCTACCGCTAACCTGATCGGCAGCAGAAGATACTTGGTCCGACGCCTGATTCATTTCTTGCAAGAGATGGTTGAAGGAATCAAGGATATAATTGATCGCATCTCTAATCTGAGTGAAATCTCCATCAAGTTCCGTTCCCATGTACATATTCAAGTTTCCATCAGCGATATTCTTTAGGTACTTGTTGATCTCTGAGACGATCATTTCAATCGTATCCATCGACGCGTTGACCGCATCTTTTATCTGCGCATGGTCACCTTTGTAGTCGCCCCTGATCCTTGCATCCAACTCACCGTTTGAAAGAGCCTTCAAGACAACCTGCGCTTCCTTCACAGGTTCGATCACAGCAGAGAGTGTTTGATTGACGCCTATGACTATTTTCTTGAAGTCGCCCATGTGACTGTCGCTTGAGATCCGGTAGGACAACTCGCCATCTATCGCATGATCAATCAAGTCGTTTGTATCATGTACAAGGTTGTTGACAGCGACGATCATCCTATTGATGCTCTCCTTTGTCGTATTGAACTCGCCATGATATGTTTCTGTAAGTTCCGGCAAGATGACACCGTTACTGATTGCCTGCAAATATTTGTTTGTCACATCAATCGGTGCCTTTAGTACGGAAACGATGCCATGAACACCTTCGTACAACTCTCCCCAAAACCCTTCAAAATCCAGCGTATGGTCAAGATTCAATTGTCCTAATCGAACCGCCTTTATCACTCGATTTGTTTCCGACTGGATTTCAAGAATAGTCGTAACGGCATTCTTCAGGCTCATATTTAGCACGTCTTTCTCGCTACGTGGATTGATCGATACGCTAGCATCACCTTTTGCGAGCGACTTCATCGCTTCGGTCTGCTCGACAACCGATTTGGTGATCTTTCCAAACGCATGAGAAAGTGATCCAATCTCGTCTTTACCTGGGTTCGCGTCCAGATAAATCTCTATGTCACCTACAGCCAACTGTTTGGCCGCTGCAGTGATCGTTCCGATATCCTTCACAAGTTTTTTGATGATTATGAAGTTGATAAGCGTACCTACAGCAACCGCGGTGATAAACCCTGCCAACATGACTGCTCTCGTATTGTCGATTGTCTCGACGCTTAAGTCAGCGACCGTTTTCGACCGCTCCAGTCCTTTATCTGCGATATTCGTAGCCTGCTGCTGCAAGGTCGCTGTCGCTGTTATCCTATCAAGCGAAAGACTTGATGCCTCACTCATGATTTTAAGCATGTCCTCCATCGCCTTCTGGTAGTTGTCAGCCGCTAACCGTATATTTTGCAGCTGAATGACATTGATTTGATCTGTCGACACCAGAATCAGATCATCGATTTCTTTACCAATGACGTCAAAATTGGAAAACGCATCGGAGATAAGCGCTGTATTCTTCCCAGACAACGCCTTGAAGTTCGCAATTCTTGTTTCATTGCCGCTATCAATGACATTATTGATGGACATGATCTTGTCGAGTCTGCTTTCCAACCTTTTTTGAGAGAATTCCTCATTGATTTCTTTTGTGAACTTCGCATTTTGGTCGCTTAAGTAACTTTTAGCCTGCTCCATGTAATCAGTTGCCGCCACATTGAGCGTGCTAATTTTCACATCATAGTCATCGCTAAGCGCTTTGGTCTCAAAAATCAAAGCTTTCACCTCGGCAGCCACTACTTCAAACTCCGCTAGTTCCGATTTCAGCACGTCAAGATCAGGGTACTTGTCCACCAGATCTTTACCGTCATCAAGCAATGATTCGATTTTTCCTAAGCCGGTGAGTGCCGCCTCGTAATCTTGTGTCAAGTTGAAATTCTCGCCAAAAACGCTGATATGGTAAAGCATGTCTGAAACTTCCGTCTCGATCTTTTTAGCGATTTCAACTTCTACCAAATACTCATTCGCCTGTTCTGTCGCGACTGTGCTGATGCCTTCTAAAAGGATGAACGCGTAACCCATCACAACCGTGATGATCAATAGCATCGAACCTATACCAATCGCAACTTTTAATCCGATTTTTATATTTTTCACTCTCCATTCCTCCATTCTATTGGCCATATACCCAAAGAATGGTGGAAATGTCTCTCTTGACATAACTGGACAAAAAACGGGCAATTTTGACTATGTCAAAAGTTGCCCGTTCATTATCGGTCGTCTTTACGTCTGCCGCAAATTCGTTTCGATTTTTGTAGATACATCTTTTCGTCCGCTTCCTTTGATGCTTGTGTTACCATAACCTTGACTGCTCTTTTTCTAGAGTACTTTATGGTAGATCAAATCATCGATATAGGCGTTTAAAGTTTTCTCATATTCATGCATCGACACTCTTCCTGCTAGCTCGAACCCACACTTTTCAATAGTTTTTATCGAAGGTTTGTTCCAAGAATAGATATAGGTTCTTGCGATAACCACACCTTTTCTCTTCTGATCTTCAAGACCGAACAGGGTCAGCTTCGATGCGAGCTCACGCCTCCTGAAGGTCGGATGAACGGCACAGGCTATATATGCCGAATGCGACTTGTTGCCACTTCCCCTTTTGGCCCTAAACATCGCTGCGACCATATCGTCCTCTACGGCGATATAGAGGGTCACTGCTTCGTCCAGCAACCAGTTCTCAATAACCGACAGACTTGTTCCATCGGTAAAACTCATTCTTGCGTCCGTTCTTATCATCTCTTTGCAAAAATCATATATTTTGTATGCATCTTCATCCCTGGCTATCTTAAAATCCATACGCACCTCCCGATTTACATTTATACCTAATTATACAACACCAAACCAAGCTATGTTCAATTAGTTCTATTTATCTCTGAAAATATTTCGCTTTATTCATAGATTTGCCCTTGCTTATTCCAAAAGTACATGATAATATTATCACAACAGGACCCCCGTAGGTAGGGGGTAATTAAATTTTAAGGAGACTTTTTTAATGAAACATATCAGACCATCAGAGTTGGCGTCATTCATCAAAGAAAACAATCATGAGGTAACGTTGATCGATGTCAGATCCCCAGGCGAGTACCACGGCGGAAACATCGCAGGATTCAAAAATATTCCACTGGACACTCTGATGAACAACATGTCATCGATTGATTTTTCAAAACCGACAGTAGTAATGTGTCACTCAGGAAGCCGTAGCTTAATGGCTACAAGAATGCTTGAGATGGCCGGACACGAAAACGTACTTAACCTATCAGGCGGTTACATGGCATTCTAAGGAGGCATCATGAATTATATTCTTATACTATTTGTTGCAGTAGTTGTTCTTTATTTCCTTACAAAAAACAACAAAAGCGACGTTGATCAGATTTCATCTGAAACACTAAAAGACCTATTAAAAGAAAAGAATCATCAGTTTATCGATGTGAGGACGCCATCCGAGTTTTCTGCAAGCAAAATCAAGGGATTCAAAAACATCCCCCTTGCCAGCCTTAACAGCAGAAAGCACGAGATCAAAACGGATCAACCCGTAGTAGTGATCTGCGCATCCGGTGCAAGAAGCATGTCGGCAGCGTCAATGTTGACAAAATCAGGTTATAAAGTTATCAATGTAAAGGGCGGAATGTCCAGTTATAGAGCATAAGAAAAAGCCAGTTCAAAACGAACTGGTTTTTTCTATCTTTTCGGTATTGTAAAAGTCACCGTCGTTCCGACACCGATCTTAGAGTCTATTTTGAGACCGAAGTCTTCACCGTAGACCAGTTTCAACCTTTGATCGACATTGCTAAGTCCAACGCCGCCCAACCTTACTCTATCTTCATTCATGGGCTTCGCAGGATCAAACCCTTTACCGTTATCGGCAATGTCAATCCACAAGTTCTCTTCACTTTGATTTATTTCGATGCTTATATGCCCGTGCGCCCCACCTTCTCTTATTCCATGATAAATCGCATTTTCAACAATGGGCTGCAATATCAGTTTTGGAACCATATAAAGCGATGCATCCATTGAGCAAATTATCTCATAATCCAGTTCTTCAGCATATCTTTCTTCCTGAATCGTCAGATAATGACTGACATGGTCCAGTTCTTCTTTTAAGGTGATGAGTCCCTCATCCTGTTTTAACGATAGTCGTAGTAGCTCTGCGAGTGATTTTGTCACTAACACCACCTTGTCCGTCTCACCGAACTCCGCAAGCCAGATAATCGTATCCAGCGTATTATATAAGAAATGTGGATTGATTTGACTCTGAAGGGCCTGAAGCTCGTATTTTCTGATCATTTCTTGCTTGTCGGTCAGTTCCTGTAGCAGGGACTTGATCTTATCAAGCATGTTGTTGTATTGCATGGTAAGCTCGACAACTTCAGATGACCCAGCGGCTGGAATACTCACATGCCTCCACTTACCATCTATCGTTTTCATGGCATTTTCAAGCTTCTCAATTGGAGAAGTCATACGCTTTGCCATCAATGCCCCACCTATCATGCCTAAAACCATTACGATAAGCCCTACGAGAATCATGGATTCCACCAGCTGCCTTCTTAAAAAAGCCACATTGTCCAGTGAAGAAAGTCCGACCATGATCCAATCCGAATGTCCGATCTCCGTCTTAAAGGTAATGAGTCCGATTTCACTCTGATGCCCAGGTCCGAGTTCACATATCGATATTAGCGACTGGGCCTTTTTAGCATCTGCGAAATAACTCACATCGGGATGATATACCACTTGACCGTTTGCTGAAACAATGAAGGCATATCCTGTATCCCCTAGCGGCAGACTCACCAGATAATCTTCAATAAAGTTATAATCGATGTCGATAAGGAGCACGCCTAGATGACGGTTGTCCTCATCCACTATTTCTCTACTTACAGACACGACCCAAGTATTCTTATCCATTGTAAACTCAGTTCTTCTTGCAGAATTTAAGGCAGGCATCTGATGACTGTTCTTAGCCTCCATATACCATGATTCATCCATCATGTCAGAAGACGTCTCCATCAGCATTTGTGCGCCCGCATAGACCATACCGCCGTCTTTCCCGATAAGGGCGATGGAGACTATCCTGTCATCACTATCACTGGCAACATCAAGGAGCGCCTTCAAAGCATTTTTGGACTCATCACTTTCGTTCTTCAGACTGTCGATCGTGTCGGGATGCATTGCGATTAAATCAGATAAGCTCTTCACCTTGTCAAGGTAACCCTCAATATACTTGCCGCTCTGTTCAACGGCCTCTGAGGTCTGTTTAAGCGCATCGTTCAAAACAATGGATGACGCACTCATGTAAAAAAGCGCGCTAAGTAGCGTGACGGCAATCACAGTCGTCACACCTAAATAGATCGAAATCCTTACATTCATCTGGTTCATCCGTTTTGACTTAAACTTGAACATCGCGACCCCTCACTTGATTTCGGTACTGCTTGGGAGTGCTTCCCACAATTTTTTTAAACCGAGTGGCAAAGTAATTGACATCTTCATATCCGACCGCTTGTGAGATCTCGTAGTTTTTCATCTCGGTTGTCAGGAGTAATAGTTTGGCCTTTTCAATTCGTATTTTTGCCACATAATCTTGAAAAGCGAGACCAAAGGAATCTTTGAAGACTCCGCTCAGATATCCCGAACTGAATCCTACCTCGTCAGCAAGGCTTGACAAGCTGAACCCGCTTTCAAAAATATGTTCTTCTACAAGTTTTTTCAACTGCATTTCAACCGTACTTTCGACTATGCCTGCAGATGGCATTGCAGAAATATCAAGACTCTTCAATTCCTTATGAACCGATTCCTTTTCAATCGACTGAATCAGTTTTCTAAGAATCTCATCGATATCTTTTTTTGTAACCGGCTTCAAAATATATTCTTCAACACCCGCTCGCAAAGCTTCAATGGCGTAATCAAAATAATCGTATCCTGTAATCATGCAGATTTTAACCGTTTTATTCAATTCCTTCAACCGTTTTGCAAAGGTCAGACCGTCCATTTTAGGCATGTTGATATCAAGCAACACGATATCAGGAACGACCGTCCCACAGATTTTTAAAGCCTCTTCACCATTACTGGCCTCTACGATCTCCTTAATACCCAGCCCACTTAAATCGACGAGGGATTTTATCCCTCGCCTCATCAATGGTTCGTCATCTATGATCAAAAGTGTATACATATGCTCTACCTGCCTGCTATTATTTTTCGATTGTGTGTATAAGATAACCATACCCTTTTGATGTCATCTCTTCAAGGGCTATAAATTCAATCGAAGCGCTATTGATGCAATACCTCAATCCGCCCTTATCCTTTGGTCCGTCTTCAAAAACATGTCCAAGATGACTGTCTCCCGATCTGCTTCTAACTTCTGTCCTTGACATGTTGAAGCTTTTATCCTCAACATACTTGACCACTTCAGGAACAATTGGTTTTGTAAAACTCGGCCAACCACATGATGAATCGTATTTGTCATTTGAAGAAAATACAGGTTCTCCAGTAGCCACATCCACATAAATTCCTGGTTCAAAGGTATCCCAATATTCGTTCGAGAAAGCTCTTTCGGTTTGATTGAGCTGGGTTACCCTATATTGAAAATCAGTCAGTTTTTCTTTCAACGCCTCATCGCTTGGTTTAGGGTACCAGCTTTCGTTGATTACAACCTCTTCGACTGTAAACAGGTCTATATGACAATACCCGTTCGGATTCTTCTCTAAATAGTCTTGATGGTACTCTTCAGCCAAATAGTATTGATCGAGAGGTTCCACTTCCACAGCAAGTTTTTTATCATATGCAGCCTGAACCGTTGCCATCTTTCGGTTGATCACTTCAAGATCTCCGCCGCTCGTGTAATAGATCCCCGTACGATACTGCACACCCTTATCGTTCCCCTGCTTGTTTAGGCTGACCGGGTCGATTACCTTAAAGTAATACGTAAGCAAGGTATCCAGGTCTACTTTATCCGGATCATATTGCACGCGTACCGTTTCCGCGTGACCCGAATTTCTGTAGATCAGATCTTCATAACTTGGATTTTCAGTATTGCCGTTGGCATAACCGCTTGTCACATCATAAACTCCATAAATACGGGCCATATAAGCCTCTAGCCCCCAGAAGCACCCTCCAGCCAGATAGATCTCTTGGAGCCTTGTGACATCATAATCGACATTAACATTGGGATTGTCAGGTAAACCGGACTTTTTAATGTTATTTGCTTTAGTATTAATACCCATATCAATCTCCTTAACCGTATTTATTGTGCTAGTACATGCACTTACAAGTAGTATGACAACCAGCAGTAACGACATCATTGTCATTTTCCTCATCATTGTCACTCCTTTTTATTGCCCTCATGTTTGCAGTAATTCTAATTGATTGATTCAAAGAAAGACTTGACCATTTCATTGGATACATGGCCCGGAGCCACTTTTACGAGTACTCCATCAGAACCAATATACGCAGAAGTCGGAAAAGCTCTTATTCCGTATGCCTTTTGTGTATTACCGGTCTCATCGAATAAAACTTCGATATTCTCGTAGCCCAGTGAACTGAACCATTTGATGAAATCCTCTTTGCTTTGCTCACCGTTGATATCTGGAGCCACTATCGTGTACACTTTAAAATCAGCGGCTTCTGCGACGAGCTCATCAAGTTCTTCCATGCCCGCTAGGCAAATCGAACACCACGAAGCCCAGTATTTTACATACACCTTTTCACCCTTAAGGGCTTCCAGTGATACCTGTTCACCCTTTAAGGACATCAAGCTGAAAGCCGGCGCAGCCTCACCATCATTCATCATTACCGCATCTTTATCTTCATCCATCATCTGCTCTCCTTCATCCGTCATCGGTTCTTCTTCATCCGTCATCGGTTCTTCTTCATCCATCATCGGTTCACCTGCATCCATCACAGGTACACCGTCATCCATCACCTCAGGACCACTTCTCCATGCGAAGTATCCTGCTACTGCAACCACTAGTACTATTACTAACCCAAACACCACTTTTTTATTCATCGTAAACTCCTTTCATCAATTAAACAGTCTTTCAAAGAAAATACTGATTGCTGTCAATTTGTTCGTCATCAATAGAATTCCCATAAGAATGATCAGTCCGCCACCGATTCGCTTTACAGTCAACAGGTGTTTCTCAAGTCGTGCGAACTGAGTAAGAACCAAACTCGACAGTGTCGCCATTACAAGAAAAGGAATCATCAGACCAAATGCGTAGATCAACATTAGAAAACCGCCGTAGTATGCTTGTCCTGCACTTGCAGAAGTGAGTAGCACAGCTCCAAGTACCGGTCCTACACACGGTGTCCATCCCAAACTGAATGTCACACCCATCAAATAAGTCCCTAGTGCCTTGGTCTTCTTGTTTTTCATACGAAGTACCCTGTACTTTGAAAGCCCAGGGAGCTTGATCAGTTCCATCTGGTGTATTCCGAGTAAGATAACCAATAATCCACCTACAACCAGAATCCAGTCGTTATTGATCAACCGGCCGAGTGCGCCTGCACCGAATCCAAGTATGACAAAGGTTGTCGACAGTCCAAGTACAAAAGTCATCGTCTTTACAATCGCCCCTAAATTGATTTCATATCTACCGATCCTGAGCCTCTTATATTCCCTATTCTCATCGGTCAGCAAACCAATATATACCGGTATCAGTGGAAAGGTGCATGGTGCGAAAAAGGACAACAGACCTGCGATAAATACCGTACTGATTAAAACTTGTTCACCTAACATGATTGTTCCCTCCCTTTTGCTTGTCTATGGTATAAGTATACTCCTAAAGCTGCGTCGTTGATATCGATTATCATTACGCAAAACTTGAATATGATCATTTATTTAGTATTTTACGCTTGACTAATCTATGTGAAGTAGTAGAATTTAAGTATGAGTGAGTGTTCACTCACCAACTGTAAAGGAGTCGCTATGTCAACTGCTACCTATGAAAAACTAAGAGTCATCCATATGCAGGATGACTCAAATAAGAGAATACTAGATGCCGCGACCTACTTGTTCGCACTACAAAGCTATAAGAACACCAGCACAAAATCCATCGCAAATCATGCAGGAGTGTCAGAGGCACTGTTGTTCAAGCAGTTCAAGAACAAACAAAACCTGCTAAAATGTGTAGTGACGGATATCATCAACATTAAGCTTCCACTGATCATGAACATGTATCTGGATGAACTGATCAGCAGCACCCACCCTAAAACGATAGCGGATATCAAGTCTCTACTTTTTGAGAAGGTCACGCAGATCAACAACAATGTCGGGTATTTCAAAATTCTTATTTTTGAGTTAAGCGAGCTTGACGAAGAAACCTTGCTTCATATGAAGGACCTGCTTAATTCGATAATCGACAGGGTCTGTCTGATGATCGACCACCTTAAGGCAAAGGAATTTATCAAAAACACTCTCGATAGTCGCCTGATCTTCCGGTCCTTTATCGGCATGTCCAACTTCATGCTTATCGACATGAATTTTTTGAGTGAGGACATAGACTTTGAAAAAGAGTTTTCTCAGATATTCGAGCTGTTTATGAGAGGTATAATCAATGAATAAGAAAATCACACCTGTAATACTAGTCATTCTTTTATTCGGTTACTTCACACTGTCCACTCTTCTGAACCGCCCTGAACAGCAAAGCCTATACTACGGCGAGGCTCAAGGAAATACGTTTCATATCAACGCATCCACCTCAGGATTGATCAAAGAGATTCTAGCAAGTCCTAACGAAAGCATTATTGTCGGTCAGCACGTCGCATCGCTTATCAACACGGATCTAGATTACCAGATCGAACTTGCGAAAAACCAGGCGCTAATCGCACAGTCGCAGTTGAAAAAAGCGACAGGTCCGATCAGGGACGAAGAGTTGACGATCATTACCAATAAAATAGAATCACTTGATGAAAACAAAAAAATCCTCGAGAACTCAAAGGCCAGTCTTTACGCCTCTCTCAAGGACCTGCGCGTCAGTCAGGATTTGGCGGGCGAAGTACTCCTTGACAGGCAGCAAACCTTTGACAATACCAAAGAGCTTTACGAACAGGGTGCCGTCAGCAAAGCGGTCTTGGACCAAACGCGATTGGCACTGAAATCCGCTGAAAGTAATTTCGAATCGCTTAAGCTCAAGCAAAGCAACATGTTAGAAGAAATCGACAGCGTACAGACCAAAGTAGCCCTACTCGAAATTGAGAGAGACTCGGCAAACCAAACACTGATGGTTGCAACAAGTGGAATCAATAACGAAGATCTGACCATGGCACAACTTACCAGTAAGAATGCCCAACTCGCAGTCGACCGGTTGGTCAACCTGTCAAATGACCTAAGTATCACAGCGCTCCAGGCTGGCACGATTGAAACGATCAATTATGAGATTGGAGAATTTGTGACTCCTGGAATGCCGATTATCACCTGCTTTGATCCAGATATGATTTCACTGAACATTTATGTAAAAGAAAAGGATCTTCAAAAGTTGACTATCGGCGACCGGTATCTTACCCGTCTTGCAGGTTCGGATAGCACCGACAGCACCGAAGCGGTCATCACAACTATTGCAAACGAAGCCATGTTTACCCCGCTCAACACGGTCACAATCGATGATCGCGAGCGTTTGGTCTTTAAAGTGGTACTGACACTTGAAAGAGCAAAGTGGATTAAGCCAGGAATGTTATTGGAAGTCGACCTATCCATACTAAACGGTGACAAAAATGAGTGAAGCCGTAATTACCATAAAAAACCTTAAGAAGAACTTTGGAAATTTCACTGCAGTCAATGGTATCTCCTTTCACATCAACAAGGGTGAAATCTTTGGACTTCTAGGACCAAACGGCTCGGGAAAATCCACTACAATTAGAATGCTTTGCGGTGTGATTACACCCACCGAGGGCGGTGGCGAAATATTCGGTTTCAACTTGCTAAAAGATACTGAACAGATTAAAAGTAGAATTGGTTACATGTCACAGCAGTTCAGTCTATATGGTGACTTGACCGTTCTTGAGAATATGGAGTTTTACGGCAGGATTTTCGGAATGAAAAAGAAAGAGATCCTCTTGCGTTCCATTCCCCTTATCAAGATGGCGGCGCTTGAAGGAAAAGAACAAGCACTTGCACGAACTTTATCAGGAGGACAAAAACAGCGTTTGGCACTTTCATGCGCCTTGATACATGACCCGATTCTTTTGGTCCTTGACGAACCGACAGCCGGCGTCGATCCGGTATCAAGACGAGCATTCTGGGAAACCATCGTCCATTTGTCTGCGCAAGGTGTCACTGTTTTTGTTACTACCCATTACATGGACGAAGCAGAAATCTGCGACCGGATAGGTTTTATCTATAATGGAAATATCATTTCAGTGGATACGCCAAAGGGACATTACGAAAAGACCGGACTAAGCAACCTAGAAGATATTTTCATCGCTCACGAGCTACAAAAGTCTGATCATAAAAAGATCATGTCTTATGGGGATATGAAGAGAAAAATCAGAGGTGACCATCGTGAAGAACTTTAAACTATACCGTATTCTCACGGTCACAAAAAAAGAATTCATACATATCAGAAGGGATAAACCCAGTCTGTTCATTTCACTCTTAATGCCTGTCGTCATGCTGATGATTTTCGGCTTTGCAGTAAACAGCGATGTCAACAATGTCGATTTGACCATTTATGACGGTGCGAATACAGAGTTAAGCAGAGCTCTTGTAGAAAGCTATACTCAATCGGACTACTTTAACGATTACAGCAGAGTGAGTTCGGTTGTGCTTGTAGAAAATCTGATTAAAAGTGGAAGTGTCAAGGTTGGACTTATTATCCCCCCTGATTTCTCAAAAAAACTGAACAGAAATGAAGCATCTGAAATTCAGATTCTAGTGGATGGATCCGATCCTACAATCGCCCGAACGGCCGTCAATTATGCGGTGATGATCTCCAACCACTATAATTTAAAGCTAAAACCCATGTCGGTATCTTCAAGTGGCGTCGCCGCATCACCCATGGTCTTATATAACCCGACGCTTGAGAGTGCAAAATTCAACATTCCAGGCGTCGTGGGTCTGATCCTGCAAAACATCACAATCATACTCACAGCCCTTGCGATGGTTCGCGAAAAGGAACTCGGCACCATCGAACAGCTGATCATGACGCCGATCACTTCCCTTGAACTGATTCTCGGAAAGCTCATCCCCTATATCGTCATAGGATGTTATGACTTTATCATCGTGATGATACTCAGTAAAATGATCTTCGGTATCTCCGTTGCAGGAAACTTCACAGAACTCGCGCTCCTTGGATTCATCTTTTTAGTAGGTGCCCTAGCAATGGGTATGCTTATTTCAACCGTCGCAAGGAACCAGGCGCAGGCTATCCAAGGCACTATGGCCTTCTTACTTCCGAGTGTGCTGCTCTCAGGGTTCATGTTTCCAAGGGAGTCCATGCCTAAAATCATCCAGTGGCTCAGTGCGACTTTTCCTATCACACACTTTTTAGTGATTCTTAGAGGCATCATCGTAAAAGGTGTCGATATCAGCTATTTATGGTCATCCACGATTGCCATGATTCTGATCATCACTATCCTGATTACCGTAACGGCTATCAAATTCACTAAAAAACTAGACTAAGACAAAAAAAACAAAGCCTAATCAGCTTTGTTTTTTTTGATTATTTCTTATAGAACTTATTGTAAACAGCCATGATCAAAAGCGCACCTACCGCACCTATGATGATTCCCACGGTTTTGTCCATCTTCAAATAGTCGAAGATCATCGACAAGACCAGATAAGCACCAACTCCGATGATGAATCCTTTTGTACCCTTTTTTTTGAAAATCTTAGATGACATGTGTCGCTCCTTATTTCAATTTATTTTTTGCGATAACCGTTCTAATATCAGTATAACTTATTTTATCGGGTAGCGCGTCCTTAATTGGTTTTAATGCCGCAAGACCTACACCGTCGATCGCTTTAAGCACCTCGATTTCGACAGTCTCGTCCACTAGGTCGTCCCACTCGATTCGGTGACCCTTCTCTTCTAGTTTTTCCAGGTGACCGACAATGGTCGTCGCCTGGTATCCCCATTTTGCAGCAATCTCCTCTATCGATAATCCACTCTGATAATAGCGTAGCGTCAAATCGTACTTTTCATCATGAGAGAGCCCCTTATTGGGACTCTCGTCTAAAGAAACCACTTCAATTTCTTCCACAAGCACCTCATCGGGGTTTATCTTTTTTTCGCTTACATAATCTCTGATAAGGGACATGAAGGTTTCACCGTACGTGTCGTATTTCTTTTCTCCGATTCCCTTGATTTTTAAAAATTCTTCTTTGGTCGTAGGCAGGTAACTCGCAAGATCGCTTAAAACCGCATTGGCGAACACGACATAAAGAGGAACTCCCTTTGCCTGTGCGATCTCCGCTCGTTGAGAGACAAGTATGTCATAGAGTTCTGGGTGACCCGCATGGGTTGATGCTCTCTTCTTAGAGGTCTTCTTCTCTTTGATATCAAGTCTTGTCTGCTTCATTACAATCTTTTCACTGCCCTTTAACACGTCTCGCGCACTACCGCTGAGCTTCAGCACCGGAAACTCGTCGGTGCTCATCAGTATATGTCCTTTGGCGATCAAGAACATGATGAGTTCTTTTACTACTGGGATAGACTCGTGTTTGAGAAGACCGTAAGTGGAAAGCTCATCAAACTTGAATGTCTTCACCTTTTGGGTTTTCGCACCTCTTAACACTTCGACAACCAGGTTGATTCCAAAGCGTTGCCCCATTCTATAGATGCAAGACAGTATCTTTTGGGCCGACTCTGTACAGTCTATTTCTTCAGATTCATCCAAGCAGTTGCTGCAACTGTTGCAGTGGATTGTTTCTATCGTTTCGCCGAAATAATGCTGAATTTCTCCCCTTAGGCAGTTGTTTGTGTTGCAATAATCGATAAGTGTCTGAAGGTTGGTCATCTGTATCGTCAGACGTTCACGGTCGGTGCTGTTTTGAGTGATAAGCATCTTCTGCTTGACGATATCCGATGAGTCATACATCAGGATACAATCGCTCTCTTCACCGTCACGACCGGCACGACCGGCTTCCTGATAATAGGCTTCCATGTTTTTAGGCATGTTGTAGTGAATGACAAATCGGACATCCGGCTTATCAACGCCCATACCAAATGCATTGGTCGCCACGATGATCCGCTTTTGATCGAGCATGAACTCATCTTGAACGCGGTTTCTAGTCACAGGGTCTAGCCCACCGTGGTAAAACCCAGCGGCAATTCCCTCTTTCACTAGCTTACCGGCGACTTGCTCTACTGATTTTCTTGTCGCACAGTAGATGATCCCTGTATGTTCTTTGGGTATATCCTTAAGCCACTTGGATAAGTAGTCAAATTTACTGTGGGGTTTTACAACCCTGTAAATAAGATTTTCACGGTCAACGCCTGACACATAGGACCTTGGATGATAAAGTTCTAAAAGTGTGCTGATATCCTCTTTGACAGCTTGCGTGGCCGTAGCAGTAAAGGCAGCCACTACCGGACGCTTGGGAAGCCTGCTTATCCAAGTCGGTATCGACCTGTAACTCGGTCTAAAATCGTGCCCCCATTGACTGATACAGTGCGCCTCATCCACAGCGACAAAATCGATCACGACCTCTCTAGAAGCTTCAAGAAAGGCACCTGTCATCAAGCCCTCTGGAGCCACATAAACCAACTTATACTTACCTTGTGAGATACCATGAACCCTATCTCTGGTTTCGCCCGCTGTTAGTGAGCTGTTTAAAAATGTCGCGGCTATTCCATTTTGGTTTAGCGCCTCCACCTGATCTTTCATCAGAGCGATCAGCGGAGAAATCACGACTGTGAGTCCGCTGAAAACTAGAGCGGGAATCTGATAACAGACCGATTTCCCCCCGCCTGTCGGCATGATGACCAAAGCGTCTTTTCCTGTCGATATCGTATTGATAATGGTCTCTTGATTGTCTCTGAACGAATCGTAGCCATAATACCTTTTTAATAAATCATGTATTTTCATTTTAACCTCTTCTCGTCGAATCTCTTAACATTGTAACACGAAGCCTATTATGAGCGAACTCTAATCAGGTAAATAGTTGTCTGCAACTTGCATCATACATAAATTGGAAACTTATCTGATGACAATAAAAAAAGTTGCAAGCACCCATTGGCACTTGCAACCCATGCTAATTTCCATCGATCAGTCGATTCATGTCTGCAATCAGTTTCTTATAATTCTCATCGTACTCCTCACTTTTCCAAACATACTCTATCTCAGCTGGAATCCCCTCGTTCTGATAAGAAGTCTTCGATCCGTCGCGGTTATACATATTGAAGTAAGAGCTCAGTACAGTGATATTCGCGCCATAGTAGTTGTCAAACGTTAGTGTCGAGATCCCTTTGCCATAGGTATTCTGGCCAACTATGGTCACATTGTCAAGATGGGCGTTTAAGGCATAAGTCACTATTTCAGCAGAAGATGCTGTATACTCATCTACAAGAATCACAATCTCCTTGGGTTTAAGCTTGGCTTCAGTCAAGGTCACTTCCTCATAGACGTCCTCGTTGCCGTCAATACCATATTGCACATCCGAAAGAATCGGAATATCCTTCTCAAGGAACAAGTCGATCATCTCAAAGGCGTACACCATATAGCCGCCTGGATTGTCTCGTAAATCGATAAACAGCCTGTTTGCAACGTTGATAGGACCTGCATAATCCAAAATATCATCCGTATGCCTCTCTTCAAAGCTATAAACACCTAAATAAAAATCGCTTCCTATCGTCGATGCGTAAAAAGTCTCTGTATTGGCGAGATAGTCGTCATACTTCTCCACTGCGGCATTGCTTTCGATATAGTTGTAATATTGCATCATGCCGTCAAGATGCGAATTGACATCATTGAGAATCAACTGTGTCGCATAAAGATGAAACCGGTCATAGGTACTCAGGTCGTCAGTCCCCTCAAAAGGAGCCCAGTCGTATTCTTCAACGTAAAGATCCTCGTCAATCACCTCATCGATTCTAGCCTCCAACACGTTCCAATCGATAAAATAGCTCATCACGTCGTACAGTTCATAGGTCGTCATGTAATTTCTATAAGCGATTCCGAAATAGCCAAGCATAAAAATAATCAGTACGAATATCGTTAAGTTGCGTCTTATGATACTCTTTCTGATCCAGTGTTTGGTCTCACTATCTATGGTTTCAAGTTTTTTTAACTTTTTTAACATCCTGCACCTCTTTGACTGGTTTAAGCGACTACCCTATTGTCTATTAATAGAGTAACACTTTCAGCTATTGTTAGAAAGTGGTTATTTGAAGATCCAGATGGTATAATTCAAACAGGAGGTTCCTATGACTAAAAAACAAAAAATTATTTATGCTACAAGTCTCATCGCTTTCCTATTGATTTTATACTATTCGACTCTTCAGCTTCAGCTCCAAATTGACAAGCAGGCTAATGAACTGGCGATACTAAAGACACAAATCAACGAATCTCAGTCGGCACTCGCGGTTCTTGAAATCCTCAGCGAGGACACAAAGGATTTATCAAAATTGCTGACAAAGCTTGATACGGATCAACTCGTTAGTATTCAAAATCAAATCAATCGACTTCAATCTGAACTTTCCGAGCAACGATCCAAACACATTGTTGACCTTTCAGACGAACACGAGCTTGAAAGACTCAGATACGGGGCTGAAAGTTTTATGAAGGCCTTTACTTCTGGTGATGAACAGACCGTGTCGAACATGTTGGCAGAGAGATACGCCATTGTAGATAAGACGGTTGTCGACCTGAACCATGGTGGACGCACTATCCTAGATTTCCCGACTCAGGGCGAGATCACTTTCGCACTTAACGGGTACGGAAGTGATATCAGCAAGGACGATTTCGGATTTCACTATGTCGTATTCGTTAAAAACGGCGACGAAAGCGAGATTTTCTTTATCAACTTCACTTTAAACAATTATCAGCTATCACCGATTGTAGACAATTTGGAATTTGACATATAAAGCAAAACAGACCGGTTTCGGTCTGTTTTTTTTGCTTATTTAAAAATCAGTTTTAATGATGCTTTTAAGTACTTTCCCTTTCGTGCGATCGAAACGTTGATCCATGGGAGCGATAAAAATAAGATACCCGCCACCACAAAAATAGGGTTGCCTGAGGAAATCAATATCACGCCAAAAATCGCGTTAAATCCGATAAGCGTATATAAAAGTTTCATTCTACTCGGTTTTGGTTGGATAGTTCCCACTAGGTAGATACAGTCTTTTCTGAGTTCCAAACTTCCTACAAACTCAGAAAGTGCGGCACCTCTAGCTTTACTCGAAAGTTTGAAATCACCGTTATCATAAATCTTTCCTGTAAGCAGATTTAGAGCGAGTCTATTCTTTTTCGACTTTTCGATCAATTTTTCAATCTCGTCTTCCGCTTGACTGATGGTAGCATACTTTGTTTCTAATTCAAATCTGGACATCACTTCACCTCACTACCATTATACATTATTTATACCAAACATGTGAGCTAAAGACTGCTGCGCATATAAACAGCAAAAAACCGTAATGTGTATAGGGACACATTACGGTTTTTTTTGTGGGTGGGTTAATTACTATTCAAAAGTTAACTAGTTTTTTCAATTTTAGTTTTTGATGGTTTTGATAGCTTATCCATCCAGAAGTCAGCATTCTTAATGCCTAGCGCTTCAGGATTAAATACAGGATCAAGACCTAACTTCTTCTGGCTTTCATAATCTTTAAGCGTTGCAACACCAACTTTTGTCAATAAGAGTATAGCGACAATATTGAGCCATGCCATCAGGCCAACGCCGATATCGCCAAGTGCCCAAACCGCTCCTGCAGAGTTGATAGATCCTACGAATGTCATGACAAGAAGTGCGACACGTGTAAGGTTAAAGACAAGCTTATGATTTTTAAAGTTTCTTGCTATATACGCCACATTCGATTCGGCATAGTAGTAGTAAGCCATAAGTGTTGTAAATGCAAAGAAGAAAAGTGCGATTGCGATAAAGGAACTACCGAATCCAGGAATGAAGGAATCAAGCGCCATTTGAGTAAACGCCGGACCAGGTTCTACTCCAGCTATGTTTTCAACAAGGATGTTACCCGCTGTATCATAGATGTTGTACATACCTGTGATCAGTATCATGAATGCTGTAGCTGAACAAACAAACAGCGTATCTACATAAACCGAGAAAGCTTGTACTAGACCTTGCTTTGCTGGGTGAGATACTTCTGCAGCCGCAGCCGCCATAGGACCTGTACCCTGACCTGCTTCATTTGAGTAGATACCGCGCTTGACGCCCCACATGATCGCCTGCCCGATTACCGCGCCAGTCGCAGCTTTAGCAGACCACGCATGTGTCCAGATCAGACTGAACACGCCTGGGATTTTATCAAAGTTAAGAACAATAATGATTACTGCGACGATAATATAGGCGATTGCCATAAATGGAACGATGACTTCAGCTGCTTTACCGATTCTCTTAACGCCGCCAAAGATGATAAGACCAAGAAGCGCGGCGACGATAGCGCCAGTAATCGCTACAGGAATATTAAAGGCCGTATTCATCGCAACAGCGATACTGTTTGCCTGAATACCAGGTAGGAAGAAACCACATGCGACGATTGCAGAAAGTGCGAACAATACCGCATACCATCTTTGTCCTAAACCTTTTTCAATGTAGTAAGAAGGTCCGCCTCTGTATTCTCCATCCATCTTTTCCTTATAGACTTGAGCCAGAGCCGACTCGATATAAGCAGAACCCGCTCCTAAGAATGCGATAGCCCACATCCAGAATACCGCACCAGGACCACCGAATCCAATTGCAGAAGCAACACCAGCGATGTTACCTGTACCAACACGGCCACCAAGTGCCATTGCAAAACTTTGGAATGACGATACGCCGGACTCTGAATCTCCACCGCTGAATAGTTGTGTGACCATATCCTTGATAAGACGTACTTGTGGAAACTTCATAATAATTGAAAAGAAGATACCTGTGCCTAGGCAGAGCCAAATCAACCAGCTAGACCATATGATGCCATTTAAAAAATCAACAATACCATTGAAACTCATAAATAATTCCCCCTTAATAAGTTAATGTTCACCATATAGTATTGCAAGGACCGTGCCAACTTATATTTTACCGAATTGCAACAATATCATGTCGAAAAAGAAATAAAATCGAGAAATAAATTTCACGTATGTGAAATTTACTTCTCGATTTCGATTTCAAGTTCCTGAATTTTATTAAATAATTGTCTTCTTGTAATCCCAAGTATCTCTGCTGATTTCGTCAAATGTTGATTATTCGCTTTTAAGACAGAATGAATATAACTTTTCTCCTGGTTTTTTCTGAACTCCTTAAGACTTTGGAATGTCTGATTTACCTTTTTGGGTGTCGACAAGAACAAATCTTCTTTTCTAAGTATGCCGTCACCAGATAACACGATAAGTCTTTCGATCATATTTTTCAGCTCACGGATATTCCCAGGGAAATCGTAATTTTTCAAAAATACCAACAGTTCATCATCGATACCATTCACAGGCTTTTTCATATCATTGGACAGTTTTGAAACGAAAAAATGAACCATTTGGATGATGTCTTCTTTTCTTTCCCTGAGCGGGGGGATTTCAATCGTGAAGGTGCTGATCCTATAAAAGAAGTCCTCCCTGAACTCACCTGCTGCAATCATTTCATCTAATTTTCTATTCGTCGCGCATACCAGTCTGAAATTCACATCGATCAACTGGTTCGAACCGATTCTTTCAATACGTTTTGTGTCCAGTACCCTCAGCATCTTAAGCTGCATATCTGCAGTGGCATCTCCAATTTCATCTAAAAAGAGTGTTCCTCCATCTGCGGATTCAAACTTCCCTATTCGTGTTTCAGTAGCACCCGTATAGGCACCTTTCTCGTGTCCGAACAGTTCGGACTCAAGAAGCGTCATCGAATAGGCATGGCAGTTGACCGGCACGAAGTTGTTCCCTTTTCTAGTCGATTTTTCATGGATATAAGCGGCAAAGGCTTCCTTTCCGACGCCCGACTCCCCGAGCAATAGAATATTGGCGTTGCTCACAGCGACCTTGTCGATCAGGTCAATCGCCTTTTTCATTTTTGGATTCTTCGACTGCATCAAATATTGGCCCGTGACCGCCGGCTGACTTATTTTCATTTTAAGTTCTGAGATCCTCTTTACCTTTTCAACTTCGAAGATCAGCTCCTCAGGATCGTGTGATTTGATATAGTAGGAAAACGCACCTTTCTTCATCGCCTCCACAGCATTCTTTATGCTTCCGTAACCTGTAATGATGATTACTTCTGTATCGGAATGGTCTTTTTTAATTTCTTTTAAAAGATCGAAACCATTCATATCCTGCATGAAAAAGTCACTCAGCACCAGATCAAAAAACTCTTTTTCCAGCATATCGAGCGCATCTGTGGCTTTGGTGGTATAACTTACATGATGTCCTTCTCCCTTGAGTATCAAAGAAAGCACATCACAATAATGTTGTTCATCATCCACAATCAAAATCTTAAATATATGTTCACTCATCGACCTGTTCCCCAATCTTCAAGTTGATTTTAAATGTCGTACCTACTCCTGGCTTGGTGATCACATTGATCGTACCATTGATCTTTGCAAGTTCGCTATAGACAATGTAAAGACCTAACCCGGTACCCTCACCAACATTCTTAGTTGTATAAAAAGGCTCAAAGAGCTTTTCTTTGGTTTCTTCTGACATTCCTTCTCCGTTATCGATTATGTGAATCTGAACGGTTTCATCCATGCGCTTTAGCCATATGGTAATCTGCCCTTTTTTGGGTATGGCATCGATCGCATTGTTGATGATGTTCAATAAAATCGCCTTAAGCGACTCCTCTTGAGTACTGATCGCCGTCGGTTCAAGTTTGAGTCTGCAAACGATCTGCTGTCTGTTCATCAGCTTATCGTTGAGATTGATGATATCCCGAATCAGTTTATCGATCTTGACCTGGCTCAACTCATCGTTTGACAGCCTCGAAAAATTGAGTAGGTTGTCAATAATCGCCGAAGCCTTGTCTACAGACTCCTCAATCACGCTAAGGGACTTTCTCAGCAGGTCCTTGTCATCCTTGTTTCTTCTTAACAGAAAGGCGTAGTTCCTGATCAGACCAAGAGGATTTCTAATTTCGTGCGCAACACCCGTTGCAAGCTGACCGATAGCCGCCATCTTATTGTCTTGTAAAAGCCTTGACTCATGAATCTTTTTGTCTGTTACATCTTCAAACATCAAGAGAGTGGCGTTTCCCTGAAATTCTGCGTACTCAATGGTATAGGGTGTCACCTGGTAGGTCTGTCCCTGCATCATATGTTCAAACGAAGTGGAATTGGAAGAGAACTTGTCCTTAAATTCATCGCTGAATCCAGGTAAGATCCGATCCAAATAGTGATCCGTGTTTAAATCGTGTATCTCAAACATAGAATAGAACCGTTTATTTCCCGACCATATCTTAAAGTCTGGAGCGACCACCACAATCATGTGGCTGAGCCCATCGATGATGGTCTGTAAATTATCTTTATTGATTGCGAGCTCGCGGGTTCGTTCGTCCACAAATCGTTTTAATTCAAAATTCCACAAGACAACAAGCATGACAATCACAATTGTGACAAGACCTGCGCTAAGAATTGCAAGTGTCAACCTATCCGTCTGATTGCTGCTTGAAATCGGTGTTGAGATTCCAAACCACTTTTGCTGAATTTTGTTGACTGTTCCCTTTTGAGTTAAAGCGTAGATGCCCTTGTTGATGATCGACTGCAGCCGCTTATCGCTTTTATAGAGGCTTAAGACTGAAGGCAATTCATAAAGCGGCTCATCTACGATTCTAAAGTCTTCGTTCATCTCAAGTATATTGGTAAAATAACTGATAACCGGCTCATCACCTGCCATCGCATCCACTTTTCCTTCTTTGACCAATCGGACACTTTCTTCATAATCCACCGTATAAATAAGATTTACGAACTCTGTCTCCCTATTAAGAAAGTCAACCACATAGTCGCCTTTTTGAACAGCAACAGTGAGCCCATTTAGATCGGCGGCATTTAATACGCTATCATTATCGTTCGAAATCAAAATCACTCCACGTTGATAATACACCGGATCAGAGAACAGATAGATTTCAGCGCGCGCATCCGAAGAATACATGTCACAAATGTCTGTCTCCCCTCTTTTTAAGGCTTCAAGTGCGTCATCCCAGATCATCGGTCTCATTTCGATTTCTGTCTCAAGCTCTATGGCGAGTGCCTTTACATAATCAATCACTACGCCTCTGTACTGGCCAGCTTCCTTGTCGTAGTATCTAAGCGGTGGAGAATTGTTGTCGGATGCGTAAACGATGGGTCCGTGATCTTTTAAAAATTGACGGTCCGACTCCGTCAACTGATGGTCGTTATTGAAGTACTGAAAGATATTCATATGATAGTTCGAACGGATAAACTGATTGGCAAAGAACAACCAGGTCACAATCAACACGAATGTCACACTTAAAAATTTCTTTTTCATAAGCCCCCCAGTGTCAAAATCTTTTTTAAAGTATAACACAAGATGAACATAAAAAAACCTCAACAAACAATTGTTGAGGTTCCATTTATCTAATAATTCACTCTTACGAGGGTCAATGCGTCAGCCATCGCCTTGTGCCCTACAAATTTTGTAGCACTTGTTTCAAACGCCCTGTCCACAGTATTGACAGGTAGCTGACCGATTCCGATTTGCACCAATGTTCCAACGATGATTCTTTCCATGTTCACTAAAAACCCGTCTGCTGTGATGCTGATCACAACTTCGTTCTTGGTTTCGCTCACATCAAGTGCGAATATTTCCTTTACAGAGTTCTTAGCCTTCTTATTGGCCGTGAATGCCATAAAATCGTGTTGACCGACAAACTTTTCTGCAGCGATCTTCATTTTGCTTACATTCAGCTTCTGTTCCTGAACGTTGACATATTTTCTTTCAAACAAAGGACGATAAGGTGCGTCGCACTTCCATAATCTGTACTCGTAAGTCAACGACTCTACATTGTATCTGCTGTGGAACCTGTCATCCACGATGCTAAGCGATAACACGATGATATCGTCTGGAAGATACTTTTCAAAATACTCGAACAACTCAGGTTCGCTCATGTGATTCGTCGTCACGTTAAAGTTTACGACCTGCCCCTTTGCATGGACACCCGCATCAGTGTTAATCGAACTTATCACTTCTATCTCTTCTTCATAAAGCTTTTGCAATATCGATTCAATCTTATATTGAATGCTCTTTTCTGGATTATTCTTCTTTTTTGCGAATCCGATATATTTTCTACCATCGTAAGCAACTACCATTTTAATATTTTGCATGTTCTCTCCTCAATCAATAACCTAGTCAATCTTAACATTGTAACACAACACACGATAAAAGGATACATTATATCAACTTAATAGTTTATAATGATTCTATCACACCTAGGAGGAAGCTATGTACAAATTTACAGCACTGACAACAGCAGACTATTATCTGCTTTACAATTTTTTAAATGAAACCCATGTCATCGATTTTCACACCAGAAAAAAAATCAACATGGAAGGCATCGACGACGAATACGGCCTATACCTAAGCGCTGAAATTCCAAAAAAGTGTTTTATCGTTCATGAAGACGAAGTGCCTATCGGCACTGCAAAGCATTATCGCCTAGACGATTTTCCAAACTACCAGGCAGAGGTGGACTTAGAAAATGCGATTGGTATAGAGCTTATCATCGCCCGTGAAGGATACTTTCATAAAGGTAAGGCCGAAGCAGTGATCGAAGCCTTTATCAGCAATCAGGACTTAACGGGACACGTCCTATTCGCAGCCTGCTCTTTGGACAATACGCCGGCTATCAGAGCTTTCGAAAAAGCAGGTTTTGTGAACAAGAAGGAGATCTTCAATATTGATAAGAGGGACATGGAATATATTTTAGTGAAATCACAGTAAAGAAGAACTGGTTGCTTCTAATCGTCTGCGTACTAAGCAGACAAGCAAGGAGCCTATCGCTATACCAAAACTGTTAAGAATAAGATCGTCAACATCCGCAACTCCTGTTCTTGTAAAAAACTGGGCCACTTCAATGAATACCGGGATAAGAACTGCAGCAATCCGTCTGATTCGTCCGTTTTTTATTAGAGTGGACAGCACAAGCCCGATTGGGATGAATAGAATGATATTTCCAAGTAGATGGATCGATGATTCATAGCCGACAATTGTCCTAAAGGGAACAAAGTTGATCGAATGCAAATCGAACTTTTCAGGTCTATATGCTATCCTTCCCGATATGAACAAAGCCATGCTCATCAATACACCATAGGTTGAAATAAACATCACAGAAAGTATTTCTATGTAACTTGTAAATTCATCTACCTTCCTTTTTATCAGTTGCGCAGCTACGATAGGAACATGGAAACCGACGGTCGTCATGATCACAATCATGATGCTGTTCCATGTCATATGAACATCGACATTCAACAAGGTGTAACTCGCGATCAACCACCATAAAGCATAGGAGCTCAAGGTCATCACCATGACCCTATCTACACTATCATCCCTTTTAAACATGCCTGTTCCAGCTGTAAAGGAAATAAGCCCGACCATACCTGAGGCGATGATAAAATGGAACTTATTGAAAATCCAAATTGAAAAAGCGGTAATCGCTATTCCTATTAATCCTGAAACCAACGTTTTTATAATCATCAAGTTATCCTCCCATGCATAAGTATAATGAATCACAAGTAGGAATGCACCTTAAATTATCCTTAAATTTAAAAAGCTCACAGCGGTATTTTCAACCACTGTGAGCTTTAGAAGTGCTTTTTATACGGTGTGACCTATCTACAGAGCTCAATAAGCGAATCAATCAGACTGCCTACATATGCGACTGCCTTTTCTATCGGTTCGGACGTTTTCATATCAAGACCCGCGACAGCTAGAAGGTCGAGCGGTTTTAACGTGCCGCCAGCCTTAAGCATGTTGAGCCACCTGTCTACAGCGGCTTGACCCTCTATGAAAATCGCTTCACAGGCCGCTGTAGATGCGGTAAGACCAGCTGAATAGGTGTATGGATAAAGTCCCATATAGTAATGAGCCTGTCTCATCCAGGTCAAGCCCGCCGCTTCATCGATTGTTACGGTTTCACCCCAAAAGGTCTTTAAAACATCAAGCTTTGTATTGCAAAGTAGCTTTGCAGTGAGCGGTTTGCCCGCCTCGGCGAGTGCGTATACCTTCTGTTGGAAAGCCGCTTCAAGAAGATGTGTTACAAAGTTATGATAGTAGGTACCTAAAAATTGTAGAATCACCCACTTCTTCAACTTTGGATCGTCCGTCTGATTCATCATGAACCTACCCAGCAACATTTCATTCATCGTCGAAGGCGCTTCAACAGTAAAGGTGGACGGTCGTGTATTAAAGAAGCTTTGATGCTTGTTCGCAAGATAGAAATGCCCTGCATGTCCAAGTTCATGGGTCAAGGTAAACGCATCCCTCATATTGTCCTGAAAAGTCATCAGAATGTAAGGATGGGCCGCATAAGGCGAGGAGCAAAACGCACCTGTCGCCTTTCCTACATTATCGGCGTAGTCGATCCATCTTTCATCGAAGGCTTTTTCAATCACATCCACATAATCCTTGCCCATGACTTCAAGAGAATCAATTACAGTCCTTTTAGCTTGCTCAAATGTCGCTGGTGGATTGTACGATGTGTCTATCGGGGCCTTTAAATCATAAAAATGAAGTGTGTCGAGTTTTAGTTCTTCTTTTAAAAGGCGGGCGTACTTTCTCATATGAGGGGCCAGTTGATTGTAGATCACCTCAATTTGTCTCTCATACATCGCAACCGTCACATTTTGTGGTTTAAGAAGCATTTCTGTGACACTGTCATAACCTCGCAGGCGACTGAGCGCAACTTGTTTTTTAACCTCAGCGCTATAAAGCGACGCATACGTATTCTGGTATCTTTCCAATGTTTTTGTGAACGAAGCGTAAGCATTGGTGCGAATCGCAGCATCTTCATCATACTCATACTTTCCCTCAAACAGCGCAAATGAATTTTGCAGTACATTTCCACTACTATCTAGAAAATCATCGAAAACCATATCCGCTGCTTTACTGACTGAATAGGTCTTATAGGGTGACGATGTAAGCTCTCCAATCGACGAAAGCACCTTTTCAGTTTCAGCAGAGAGCTTGTAGGGCTTCTCGTTGTAAATATCCTCTAAATAAGAATGATACATCAAGAGTCTCGGTTCATCGACAAAGGCTTTTCTATACGACTCCTCAGATAGCTCCATAATTTCTGAACGAATAAATGTAAGTTGGCTCTGAGTCTTTGTATTTGCTTGAGAGTATAACATCGCCAGTTCCTGATTGTTGACGTTTTTCCCGTCAACCGATTGGTTCAGACTTGCATAAGCGCCTAGCTTAAACAAATCAACTATCAACTGCTCGTACTTCTTAATCACCTCAAAAAATAGACTACTGTCACCTGCAAGTTTTCCCTTTAGCGCTACCAGCTCACTTGTAGTGACATCCAGTTCATGTAACGCCTGATGCCATTCTTCACTAGAACTGAAAAGCGCTGTAAGATCCCATGTCATTTCCTCCGGAACCTCAGTTCTTAAGTATCTGTTCTTCACTATCCCTTCCTCCTTCAAATGTATGCATACATCCATTATAGAATAAAATCACATGTAATTAAATTACATTTTAACTAACAACATCATTTTTTTCTACGAGGAACCTGCAAGAGGAGGAATGAATCAACTCAACACTCCCTTTCAGTTAGTGTTTTGTACACTACTTCATCGCTGACGCTGATATAAGCTGGCCGCATGATCTTATTGTCACTAACGATCTGCTCGATTCTATGAGCGCACCATCCTGCGATTCTTGCTGTGGCAAAGAGTGGTGTATATAGCTCTTGAGGGATATCAAGCATTTCGTAGACGAATCCTGAATACAAGTCCACATTAGCACAGATCACACAGTGAACTCCCTTTAACTCTTTAAACAGCTCCATTGTAAGCGATTCAATGTCAGCATAGAGTCCATACTTATCCAGCGCGTTTTTTTCTACAGCCAGCTCATAAGCCTTTTCTTTTAAAAGCACTGCTCGTGGGTCTGAATAGGTGTAAACGGCATGTCCCATACCGTAAATGAGTCCTTCACGATTGAAGACCTCTTTCTTTAGCATTCTTCTCAAGTAATTTTTCAGCGCAGTCCTATTTGTCCAGTCGCTGCAGTTTTCCACAATGTCGTCAATCATAGCGCGCACCTGATTGTTGGCGCCACCGTGTTTTGGTCCTTTCAAAGATCCGATGGCTGCGACAATCGCCGAATAGGTGTCTGTACCGCTTGACGAAACCACATGCGTCGCAAATGCCGAATTGTTACCACCGCCGTGTTCGGCATGGATGACCAGGCATAAATCGAGTGTCTCCGCTTCCATTTTTGTGTACTGGTTGTCACGCCTGATCATGTAAAGGATGTTCTCAGCGGTTCCAATCCCCCTTTGCGGCGGGTGGATGAATAGGCTGGTATGGTCGAAATAATGGCTTTTTGCCTGATATCCATAAGATATAATCGTTGGAAACCTTGCAATCAGTTGAATACTTTGCCAAAGTACGTTGCTGATCGCCGTGTCATCCGGATTCTCATCGTGCGAATAGAGCACCAGCACACTACGTTGAAGTTTATTCATAATGTCCTTACTTGGAATCTTGAGGATCATGTTTTCTGTGAAATCGTTTGGCAAATGCCTGCATTCATCCAGGAGCTGAGCAAACTCATCAAGCTCCTTCCTATTTGGTAGTTCACCAAACAAAAGAAGATAGACAGTTTCTTCAAATCCCCTTCGCCTATCTGCCTGGAAACCCTTCACGAGCGTTTCCAGACTGACTCCTCTGTAATAAAGCCTACCGACATCAGGAACCTTAACGCCTTCAATCAGATCATATCCATGCACAGCGCCCACATCTGTCAGACCGACAAGCACTCCTGTGCCATTCTTGTTTCTGAGTCCCCTATGCACAGGATACTGCTCATAAAATTCGGGTAGAATTCGACTGTTTCTCTCTGATCGTTCACTCAATTTTGCAAGCAGTGTCTTAGTTTCTCTCTCATGCATGGCTACCCCTCCCGTATCTTGTCAGTCTAAAATCATGTTTTTGATAATTCCATCTGTGATGCTCTTTAAACTGCCTTGACCTCCCAAATCAGGTGTAAGAAGCGACTTATCCTTAAGCGTTTTTTCGACCGCGCTTCGGATGGCATCCGCTCTTTTAGGTTCACCAAGGTAATCGAGCATCATGGCGCCACTAAGGGTCATTGCAATAGGATTTGCGATCGAAAGGCCTGCAATATCTGGTGCGCTTCCGTGCACAGCCTCAAAAATGGCAAGGTCTTCGCCGATATTCGCTCCCGGTACAAGTCCGAGCCCTCCAACCAGACCCGATGCAAGATCTGATAAAATGTCCCCATAAAGGTTTTCCGTCACCAGCACATCGTACTTTTGAGGATACATCACAAGCTGCATGCACATATTGTCGACAATCATCTCTTCGTAACCGATCATCGGGTACTGCTCTGCTACCTCTCGGCAGCACTCTAAAAAGAGTCCGTCAGACAGTTTCATGATGTTAGCCTTGTGCACAGCGGTCACTTTTCTTCTCTTGTGCTTCAGCGCATAGTCAAATGCCTTTTTAGCAATACGTAGACTTGCCTTTTTCGTGATAATCTTAATTGCATGTACTTCGCCCCCACTGATCACCACTTCTTTTCCGATATAAAGATCTTCTGTATTCTCCCTAAAAATCACAAGATCCACACCCAAAAATTTAGTAAGGTCACCATAACTCATCACAGGTCTAATATTCGCATATAGATCAAACTGTTGCCTGAGCGTGACATTGACGCTTTTAAATCCCCTACCGATAGGAGTAGTGATCGGTCCTTTTAGAGCAACACGATATTCTTTAATCGCATCTATTACAGATTCAGGAATCAGTTCTCCTGTCTCCAAAAGCACATGTTCACCTGCTTCTTTTAGGATCCATTCTATTTGTACTCCTGTCGCATCAATGATCCTTTTGGCAGCAGCGCTGACTTCCGGTCCGATACCGTCACCTGGGATCAATACTACCTTATGCATGCTGTTCCTCCCGCATTTGAGCCTTTACATAGTTTAGGGCGCCACCCGCCTTTAAAAGTTCCACCTCTCTAGGTGATCCTTCAAACAAGACATGAATCACCTTACCAGTACTGACATTCAAAATCTTAAGTCTTCCCTGTTCAAGTCCGCTGTGGCAGTCATCCACCATTAGTTCATCAAACTCAGCGATCAGATCGTAGTCGCTCATATTTTCAAACACCAAAGGCAGGATTCCCGCATTGATCAGGTTCATTTTATGAATCCTTGCAAAGGATTTTGCAATTACAGCGCTCACACCTAAATACAAAGGGATTAGTGCCGCATGTTCCCTACTCGATCCCTGACCGTAATTACTGCCGCCTATAACTATTCCGCCTCCGTACTTCAACGCCCTATCCCTAAAATCAGAAACCAGAGTTTTGAAGCCGTGCCTTGACAACTCGGGTATGTTAGACCTAAAAGGTAGTAGCGCTGCTCCAGAAGGCATGATATCATCCGTCGTCACGTTATCGTGCGTCTTAAGCAAAGTAGTACCAGAAACCTTGTCCCTAAGCATCTTTCCAACAGGGAACTCCTTGATATTAGGCCCCCGTTCAATCATAGCTTTAGGACTTGCAGGACTGCTTATCCAGTAGTTTTCAACAAGATCGTACTTTTCTGGTTCAAAAAAAGCAGGATAATCAGTGAGTGTTCTAGGGTCTGTGATCACTCCGCTAATCGCAGATGCTACTGCCGTTTCAGGACTCACAAGATACACATCGGCGCTGTCCGTGCCGCATCGACCTTTAAAATTTCTATTAAAGGTTCTTAAGGACACCGCACCCGATTTTGGTGCCTGGCCCATTCCTATACATGGACCGCATCCAGCTTCGAGTAGTCTCGCGCCAGCACTGATCATCGATGCGAGCGCACCGTTCTTTGCAAGCATGCCTAGCACACTGCTGCTACCAGGGCTGATCACAAGACCCACAGAAGGACTGACTCTTTTGCCTTTTAACATCTCAGCTACTTTCATCAGATCAGTATAGGACGAGTTGGTACAGCTTCCGATAGCCACTTGATCGACTTTTCTACCCTCAATTTCTTTCACACATTTTATATTGTCCGGACTATGAGGCAGCGCTGCAGATGGCTCCACCATATCCAGATCGATGATAAGTTCTTCATCGTATGTGGCGTTTTCATCTGCTGTTAGGGGATAATAGTCCGCCGCCCTTCCCTGACGAGTTAAAAAATCTAGGGTGTTTTCATCACTTGGAAAGATTGATGTCGTCGCCCCAAGCTCGGCTCCCATATTCGTAATTGTCGCACGTTCAGTAACACTCAAGGTTTTAACACCCTCACCTGCATACTCGAGCACAGCTCCTACTCCACCTTTTACAGTTAGGGTCTTGAGCACATGAAGAATCACATCTTTCGCGCTCGACCATGGTCTTAGCTGACCTTTAAGGTGAACCTTGATCACCTTTGGAACCGTCAGGTAGTAGTAACCGCAAGCCATTCCAATTGCAATGTCGAGTCCGCCCGCGCCAATTGCAAGTGCACCTAGTCCGCCGCACGTCGGAGTATGGCTGTCCGATCCTATCAGAATGCTTCCTGGTACGGCGAAGCGTTCCAAGTGAAGCTGATGACATATTCCGTTTCCAGGTTTTGAATAGACGATTCCGTATTTACTTGCGACAGACCTTATGAAAGCGTGGTCGTCCGCATTCTCAAACCCGGTCTGCAGCATATTGTGGTCGATGTACGCCACTGACAGGTCCGTCTTGATCGACTCCACTTCCAGCGCTTCTAGCTGGAGGTAGACCATCGTTCCTGTGGAATCCTGAGTCAATGTCTGATTGACAGCTACTTTAATGCTGTTTCCCACCAAAAGCTCACCTTGCAAAAGGTGCTTATCCAATATTTTGTGTGTGATGTTCCTCTTCATAGAGCCCTCCTTGTCACGCATTGTATAATTGTATACAATAATACAATTTAGAAAACCCTGTGTCAACCTCTCAGTGATTATCAAGTGATAAAAATTAATTTATACAGAAATATCAGCCTCTAAGAAGGCTATCACCCATTAGATACTCATCAATGTCTCTTGCTACGATTCTTCCTTCGTGGATCGCCCTGACAACTAGCGACTGACCGCTACGCATGTCACCTGCGCTAAAAATCCCTTTCCTACTTGTCATATGTTTTTTATCTGTGGCGACATTTCCTCTTTGGTCCAGTTCAAGACTTAAGGCTTCGATCATCCCCTCTCGTGCAGGGTGTAAAAATCCCATGGCTAAAAACACCAGGTCAACTGCTATTTCATACTCACTACCATCTTCAGAACTTGCCACAACGCCCCTTAGCTTACCCTCTGATCCTATAAACTCGTGGGTTTTCGTACTCCAAAACCTTTGTGCGCCCTCCTCATGTGACGAAGTCGTTTTCAGCGTATTTGCCGCAGTGGGCCAGGTCATCAACACATCCGCTTTTTCTGGAGGCTTTGGCATGATTTCATACTGGTACACGGCTTTTGCGCCTTGTCTCACAGCGGTTCCGATACAGTCTGAACCTGTGTCACCGCCACCAATCACAAGAACCGTTTTGTCCTTTGCGCTGATAACTTCTCCTTCAATCTCCAATCCGTGGACGCTCATCGTATACTGACTCAGATAATCCACCGCATAATGAATGCCCTTAAGTTCACGACCCTTCACCTGAAGATCCCTAGGAATAGTCGAGCCGCCGGTAAGCACTAGCGCATCCATTTCTTCTTCAAGCTTCAAGACAGACATGTCTGTACCCACTTCAACACCGGTAACGAACTTGACACCTGCTTCTTTCATAAGTTCAATACGCCTATCTATCACATATTTTTCAAGTTTGAAATTGGGTATTCCAAATCGCAGCAGGCCACCGACTTCTGTGCTTCTTTCATAGACGGTCACCTCATGTCCCACAGCATTCAGTTCATCTGCGACCGTAAGTCCTGCAGGTCCTGATCCAATGATTGCAATCTGCTTTCCGGTTCTCATCTTAGGATACCTGGGTTTTACCCAACCTTCCTTAAAAGCGGTTTCAATGATGGTATGTTCTATTTCTCTGATGGTGACAGCACCATGGTGAATGCTCAAAGAACAGGATGTTTCGCAAAGTGCCGGGCATATTTTTCCTGTAAACTCAGGAAAATTGTTCGTTAGTCTGAGCATGCGGTAGGCTTCTTCCCAGTCTCCATTTTGTGCATGTTCGTTCCAATACGGGATCAGATTGCCAAGCGGGCATCCCCAGCTGCAAAACTGGGTACCACAGTCCATGCACCTTGAAGCCTGAATCCTTATTTCCTTTACGGACAGGGGCTGATACACATCCAGGTGGTCAGCGATCCTTAGCTCTACCGGTCTTAGTGTATAACTCTTTCGTGCGTGATGTTTAAATCCTTCAATTGTAGCCATACGTCCCCCCTACGATACCAGTTCGTCATTATCCGAGTGGTGCTTGTTCTTTTCTAAAATACCTTTATATATCGGCGACAAGACCCATCTAAATCGCTTAACGGCCTTTGTCCAGTCCATCAAAAGCTCACTGCCAAGTTGGCTTCCTGTCAGCAAAACATGTTCTGCAATCAGTTCTTTTACTAAAGCTTCACCTTCTGTGTCAAGGTCATAAGCTTCGACAGACTCTTTTACAAGGTGCGCGGACAAAGAATCCTCAGGATCATACACGAATGCCTGTCCGCCACTCATGCCTGCAGCAAAGTTTTTTCCTGTCTCGCCAAGCACAACGACCGTCCCTCCGGTCATGTATTCGCAGCAGTGGTTACCCGTACCTTCAACAACTGCCACCGCTCCACTGTTTCTAACGGCAAAGCGCTCTCCAACCTTACCGTTGACAAATAGTTTTCCACTTGTCGCACCATACAGGATCGTATTGCCGGCAATGTCGTTTTCATGCGCGGCAAAGCCTGCATCACTTGGAGTCTTAATGGCTAACGTCGCTCCAGACAATCCCTTGCCTACATAATCGTTAGCCTCGCCCTCAAGCAGCATGGTCAATCCGTTTGCACCAAACGCTCCAAAACTTTGCCCTGCGGACCCTTTAAATCTGAAGGTGATCGTATCGTCGTTAAGTCCTCCCTCACCAAAACACTTGACAATCTTTCCGCTAAGCATCGCCCCAACAGATCGATGCGTGTTTTTCAGCTCAAACTGCGCACTTGTCTTTATCGCGTGCTCAAACGTTTGTGATGCAGATTTGATTAGTAAGTGATCAAAGCATGATTCAAGGCCATGTTCCTGTTCTTTGGCACAATACGGTATGATGCGCTTTGGCATATCGGGGCGGTGAAGCACGCCAGAGAGGTCAAGATGTCTTACTTTTGACTGGTTGACGTTTTTGTTCCTTTCTAAAAGATCCACTCGACCTACCATTTCATCCATGGTCTTGAATCCAAGACTCGACATGATTTCGCGAACTTCTGTTGCAATGAAAGTCATAAAGTTGATCAGGTATTCAGGCTTACCGCTAAAGTGCTTTCTAAGTTCGGGGTCCTGTGTCGCCACACCAAGATCGCAGTTGTTCTTATTGCAGTGCCTTAACATGGTACACCCCATTATCACAAGCGCAGTCGTTGCAAATCCGAACTCTTCAGCACCTAAAAGGGTTGCGATAACAACATCTCTTCCTGTTTTCAATTGACCGTCGGTTTGCAGTCTAACCCTTGACCTTAGATCGTTTAGAAGCAACACCTGATGCACTTCTGAAAGGCCAATTTCCCATGGAATTCCCGCAGACTTAATCGATGATAAAGGGGATGCACCGGTTCCTCCGTCATGTCCACTTATGAGGATCATATCCGCATGGGCTTTTGCGACCCCAGCAGCGATTGTTCCTATGCCGACTTCCGAAACCAGTTTCACACTGACTCTCGCATCCGGATTGGTCATCTTACAGTCATAGATAAGCTGGGCTAAATCTTCAATCGAATAGATATCATGATGCGGTGGCGGTGAGATAAGATCTATCCCCGGTGTTGCGTTTCTTACTTTCGCAATTTCCTCATTCACCTTCTTGCCTGGCAAGTGACCACCTTCGCCTGGTTTTGCCCCCTGTGCCACTTTTATTTGAAGCTCATCAGCATTCACCATATAATTGGTCGTTACGCCAAATCTTGCGGATGCCACTTGCTTGATTGCGCTTCTTCTTAGGTCGCCACTACTGTCAGGTAAGTAACGGCTGCTGTCTTCACCACCCTCACCGCTATTGCTTTTGCCACCAATCCGATTCATGGCGATAGCGATCGTCTCATGAGCTTCCTTACTTAGTGAACCAAAGGACATGGCACCAGTCACGAACCGCTTTACAATTTCACTGATAGGTTCGACTTCCTCTAACTCCACCCCTTGATTTGAAGCGCTTTTAAAGTTAAATAGGCTTCTTATCGTACAAGGGTTCTCGCTCTGATCGTTTATCATAGAGGCATAGTTCTTATACACCTCGTAACTGCCTGTTCTTGTCGCTTGTTGAAGAAGGTGAATGGTTTCTGGATTAAAGAGATGAAACTCCCCGCCCCTCTTATAGGCATGTACTCCGCCAATATCCAGCTGGCTGAAGGGTTTTCTGAGTCTGTTGAAGGCTTTGTAATGACGCTCCAGTGTTTCTGCGGCAATCTCATCGAGTCCAATCCCTCCAATTCGAGAGGGTGTACCCGGGAAGTACCTATCCACAAAAGTTTCTCCAAGTCCTAGCGCTTCGAAAATCTGAGCACCATGATAACTTTGTATCGTACAGATTCCCATTTTAGAAAGTATCTTAAGTAGTCCGTTTTCAAGCGCTTTTTTGTAGTTCTCCAGCGCCTGCGCACGGTTCATGTTACGGACAAGCCCCTTGTCAATAAGCCGGTATGCGCTTTCGATGGCCATATAAGGATTGACTGCGCTTGCACCAAATCCTATCAGAAGTGCCATATGAGTGGTTTCTCTGGCATCTCCTGCTTCTACCACAATACTTACTTTTGTCCTTGTTTTTTCCTCAATCAGATGATGATGTATCGCTGATACGGCTAGCAGGCTTGGAATCGCGGCTTCGTATCCGTCAACCTTCTTATCACTTAAAATAAGGATGTTATATCCTTCTTGCACTCTTCTAGAAGCCCTTTCACAAATCAGCTTCAGCGAATGCTTAAACCCTTCTACGCCACTATCCGCTTTAAAGGTAATGGGTATCTTGGTGGATTTGAACTCCTCATCCTTCAGTGCCCTAATCTGCCCCATCTGCTCGTTGGATAAGATCGGACTTTCGATTTTAATGTACTTGTTAACCTGTTCCTCCCTTAAGATGCTACTCTGCGATCCTAAAAAGTTGCCAAGAGACATCACCACTTTTTCACGGATCGGATCAATCGGTGGATTGGTCACTTGTGCGAACAGTTGTCTAAAATAATTGAACAGAGATTGATTATGATGAGAAAGCACAGCAAGTGGGGTATCGTTCCCCATCGCTCCCATCGGTTCCTTGCCTGTCTCAACCATGACTTTGATGATGCTTTGAACATCTTCCATAGTAAAACCGAAGGACATCTGCTTTTCTTTAAGTGCTTCGGGCCTTATCTTATAGTTTTCTGTAATGGCAGGTAAATCACTCAGCCTTAACACATACTTACTTGTCATTTCAGAGTATGCATGTTCCTCATACACTTTCCTTTTTACAGCATCGTCAATCAACACTTCACCCAGTTCGCTGTCCACAACCAGCATTTTTCCAGGTTCGAGCCGTCCCTTTTTTATGACATCTGACGGTTCAAATTCTAAAACACCAAGTTCTGAGGCCAAAACGATTAGCCCTTGAGCTGTAATCACATACTTTGCAGGACGGAGTCCGTTTCTGTCAAGTGTCGCTCCAATCTGAACACCATCACAGAAAAACACAGCGGCTGGTCCGTCCCAAGGCTCGATCATCGATGCGTTATACTCGTAAAACGCGCGCTTGTCCCGATGCATGGTTTCGTCGTTTTCCCAAGCTTCTGGAATAAGCGTCATCAACGCCTTTGTATTGGAATAATCGTGCGCTTTTAACAACTGAAACACCTGGTCAAGCGATGCCGAATCACTGCCACCCGGCTTAATGATTGGATAGAGTTCAGCCATACGATTTTTGTAAACCCGTGATTTCAGAACACCCTCTCGTGCGTTCATCCAATTTCTATTTCCCCTAATGGTGTTGATTTCTCCGTTATGGGCCAAATACCGATATGGATGCGCAAGGTCCCAAGTTGGAAAAGTATTGGTGCTGAACCTAGAATGTACAAGCGCCATCGCACTCTTCAGTTCGATGTCATTAAGGTCGATAAAATAACCGTTCATCTGCTCTGGCAAAAGTAGACCCTTATAGACAACAGTTCTGCTTGACAGGCTACATATGTAAAAGGAATCCCATCCTCTGTCAAGAGACGTTTTCACGGTATTCTCAGATCGCTTTAAAATCATATACAGGTCCGATTCGAATGTCTTTTTATCACAGTGATTTGATTTTGAAATAAATACCTGCCTAATCGTCGGTTCTGTTCCTCTGGCAATTTCTCCGATCACACGATTGTCAGTAGGCACATCCCTCCATCCCAAAACGGAATGGCCCTCCTCTTCGACCATCCGTTCAACAATTCCTTCACACTGGTAGCGAAGCGCAGGTTCTTTAGGTAAAAAAAACATGCCCACGGCATATTCATTCTCATCTGGTAGATCTATTCCTAAGTCGTAGCACTTTCTTACAAGATAGGAATGCGGTATCTGTATCATGATTCCTGCACCATCCCCTGTGTTCGCATCAGATCCTGACGCCCCCCTATGGGTCAGGTTGACCAATACTTCAATCGCTTTCTTTACAACATCATGGTTTTTCGTGCCGTCAATGTTCGCAACAAATCCGACACCACAGTTGTCCTTTTCATACCACGGATCATAAAGCCCTTGTCGTTTAGGCATTTCACTTCCATTCATAGCATTCCCTCCAAAGTGTTAAGTCTCAAGATCTGATTAAGTGTAATCAGCCTAATGGCTCTCTTAATCGTTGAAGACCATTCTACCACTTAGTTTTCAGAAAATTCTGTGATAGCGTTTCCAGAAATAAGGAAAACGATTGATAGTTTAACATCATAGCACTAGGAAAAGGTTATTTTCATGAAATCAAAAAATCAAAAGTCCCCTATATAGGGTTCTGAGTTTTACTCTTAAACCTACATAGAGAACTTTAAAATAATGGCTATTTAGATTTTTCTTGCGATGATTCCGATTAAATCTGAGTCTATATGATACTCGGAACCAGTCAGATCGGCTACCGTTTTTAGCACCTCAAATCCGTTTTCCTTGAGCAGCTTTGTGATTGAACCTACGCTATAGCACTGTTCCCACAAGTTATAGACATTAATCGGTGTTTCTTCCTGCAGAATGATATGCTGCTTAAGTGAAACTTCACTGTCCTTGTCATAGCTTTTAGTGACCAGTTCAAGATGCGGATACGGTTTCCAAAACCCTTGTTTCTCATGGACAAACCAGTTCTTATACTCCGCAGTCAGTTCCTTGTAGTTTGTTGACCAAACATCAAATACAAAATATCCTCCAGGCTTCAATGACCGGTGAATCCTTTGCAAGAGTTCTTTTCTGCTCTTACTGGATAATACTCCAAAGTCGCAATAAATAAGAACTGCCGTGTCAAAAGATTTATCATAATCAATCTCCAGATAATTCATATCAATGTATTCTATCGAGTGTCGGTTTTTCTTTGCCTGTTCCCTAGCATATGCAAGCGACCTCTTTGAATAATCGATGCCAGTCACCATTAAGCCGTGTTCACAGAATCGAGAACTATAAAGACCAGGACCGCAACCTAAATCAAGTAGCCTTTGGCGGCTTTTCAGATTAAGCGTCGATATGATCCAGTTACATGTAGCATCAATTGTCGCAGGCTTTCTACTCGCAGCATCCCAGTTTGGATTTAGATGTGCCATCAACATCATCTTCGATATATGCTCATTATCCCAAAACGCTTCCTGCGTCTTTCCGTTTTCAAATAGTTCGGGATTTTCATTTTCTTTTAATATGCCGTTTAACTTTAAAATATCCATTCTTATCTCCCCAGTTTACTTTCTTACACTATCATTCTACTTCAAATCAGCAATAATTGCATGAAGTTGTTTGATTATAGCCGTTTGCGCCCATACATCCATAAATGTCTCATTAAACCCATAAATTCTCTGCTTATTCAATTAATAATATGGTATAAGATAAAGGAACTTTCAACAAGGAGGATCCCTATGCAAACACTAAAGATTAATCAACATCACTACTATACATACAAATCACGCCGAAAATCGGTAAAACTCCCATCGATCCACGTTCTTTTAGAAGACGAAAGTATAAAGCTCGATTGGAGTAAAATAGCCGCACTCGCAGTGCTGATGATACTTATCTTCGTACTCGCACTGATGAGTATGAAAGCGGTTCGCATGCAAGAAGCCGCTATCGACGATTACCAGAGCGCCATCAGAGAAAAAGAGCTCCAAATAGCTGATCTTCAGTCTCAACTCGCCGAACAGACCAACCAGCTGAATACATATCATCTGTATGTCGCTGAACTGGAAGTCGAGGTCAACACGGCACTTGAACATCTATCCGAACAAATAAACAGTACATTGAACACACTCAAGAATTAACTTGAGCTGGTTGGAATTGCTGTGATAGAGGTGGTAATTTCTATGCATCTGATAAAACCTAAAACAATACCTAAACTAATCAAATTGATCCTATTCATTCAACTGTTCCTTGTCTTGTTAATGTTAAACGGTATACATACGGTCTCTCAAAGTTCTAGAATCGAGGCTAAAGTATTACAAAGACCTGAACCTATTACTATCAGTTATGAACAGATCAAAGAACTCTCACGTGCTTTCAATCTAAAAAGAGAACGTCTACTTTCGGCTACCGAACAGCTGAAAATCGCTATTGAAGAAGAGGCGGTCAGAGAAAGATTCAGCAGCACAATAGAGACTATCAAGCTCTCCAGATCAGGGAGTTATAAGTCCTATCTGAACTTAGATCTGACAATTCCATCCGGGTATACTGTGGACGACTATATGACCGTTTTCGCCAACACCGATATGGAAACGCTCATTGGACCCGCAGTTAAGGCCGAAGTCGAACTTGGTGTTAATTCGCTCTATATCCTCGCCCACGCTGCCGAGGAATCAAAATGGGGCACTTATTCCTTTGCTAAATCAAAAAATAATTATTTCGGATACGGTGCCATTGACAGCGATCCAAGTAAGGCGCTTTCGTATGACACCTTAGACGAAGGTATACACGCTGTGGTCGCGAAGATCAAAGAGGATTACCTCACACCAGGTGGAAGGTTCTATAGCAATAGATACGGTTCGACACTCCTTGGAATGAGCAGATACTATGCGACAAATACCCTATGGAGCTCAAATATCGCACTGATCATGGATAAAATACAACGCCAGTTGGAGACGCTATAGACCTATGTTAGTCATCTTGGTATTCGCCGCAGCAATAATCATAAGTGTCTTCATCGTCGCATCCAGCTTACAGGCCAAACTGGATGATTACCGACAGGACATGGATCATTTAAAGGCATTAAATGCAGAACAGCTTAACTTTAATTTCAGACAAACTCGACACCTACAAAAATGATTTGATTTCTAGGACTCTTGTCGAATGCTATATTAGATCTAAACCAAGCTACAAAGAGACCATTGGAATGCTTATCGGATTTGATATTTTAAATAACGAGCTTGTCATCGACGAGATTGAATATTTGGGTTTGCATGACATAGAACGGATCAAAGAACTTGAGCTTGATGTTGAGAATGATTTTCCGGGCGGGTTTTACATCTACAACCCCTCATCACCGATGAGGGGCTTTGTGTCTTATGGATAATCATTTAATATACCGCTACATGCTCAAATGTAATGATATACTGACAATCCTTATTTGGGTGAGGATTTCTGAGAGGGAATCCGAAATAGGATTCTTTATAATACATGTAACTGATATCACGCATGTCTTTTGAAGGATCAGATGCTAAGGTATACAGGAAGATGATTCTTCATCATTGAGAAACCTATTTGAACTGTTCTACAACATAAAAAGTATTTTCCTCATTTTTATTCATGTTTGATTATGAGGACTTTTTTAAGTTTCATTTTCTTTGCAACAGCAAGCAGCACTTCTCCTACAATAAGGATCGAAAAAACAAGTGCATATTCAATTACAGGAATCCACGTAATTTGATGAATGTCGACTATTGACTTTTCAGCAAACCCACCTCCAAAGACGATGAGCGCGCCAAAAATATATAATGCTTGTACCGCATGTATTTGCCATTTTATTTTTAAAACTCCATAAATCTGTGTAAAAACAGCAATAAAGGCGAAACCAAAGCCAAACATCGGCCACATGTTATTCGCCTGTCCGATTGCGACTGTTGTAGCATGAAAAAGTACCAATACTTCCAGAATAAACACCCAATTTCTCTTCGTATGAATTTTAGTGTAAGCAATCGAACTCTGGATAAACAATAAAAAGAGATAGAAGAATCCTACTAAGTGACCGTTTGTATTAACCATAGGATGGTACCAAAAGGTATAAGTAATCGCCCAAGCTATGTAATAGCCATGATATTTCAGAATAAATGATTTCATCCTCTGAAAACCAGTGACCGGTTTACCAAATAAGATACCTCTTCTTTGAATTTCCATAATAAGAATCAATACGAGCATGCCTATGACAGATCCCTGAGATGTAAAGACCGGTACGTCTTGAGCCAGACCATCATACCAAAGATGGGTCTGCATCAGATGAAGTAAAATGAAAACCCCATTTCCTATAAGTAAGACCTTGTTCATTCTAGGACGTGACTCCTTATCGGTTTGCATTTTGTATATCCCCCACCAGATGAACAGTTGGTGAGTCAAATAGAATCCCCATGCGGAGATCATCACACCAAAATCACGACTAGGCAGTTTCCAGTAATACCAACTTGCTCCTTGATCAGGTAAAAGTACGACATTATCCAATCTCCCGCCACTGACATACGTAAGACCAACTAGCAATGCTGCGATCGTAAAGCTCCATTTGAAGAGTTTGCTGACTTTCATAAGCCCTCCTTTTATCAATTGTATACATATAGTTGGATACTATTAGTATTATACCAAATCATTTCTAGAGATATGTATAAATTCCCAAAAGTTAAGCAAGAAATTAGTTTGCTAAATAAATTTTAGTTCTGCTTGCATAATAGACACAAGGGTATCAACACAAAGAGGTGATTGAATGCTATCAAACAATTTCGCACAAAAAAACAGTAAAAAAAACAATAACCCCACCCTTTCCGAAATGATCGGTTATGGTAGTGGTTATTTTGGTTATGGATTTATCACACAAATGATGACATCTTATTTAGTATTTTATGCGACCGCACTTTTACTGCTTTCTGGATCCCTCGTCGGATTTATCGTTTCAATTAGTGTCGTATGGGATGCAGTGAGTGATCCAGTAATGGGTTATCTTTCAGACAAGACGAAATCACGATTCGGCAAAAGACATCTGTATATCATAATAGGTGGGCTGGGCATTGCTGTATCTAACTTATACCTGTGGCAGATTAATAGTAACAGTACCACCTTGGCAAAGTTTTATGGACTTTTGGTGAGTATTGTATTAATAAAAACATTTATTACAATCTATATCACCCCCTACAATGCCTTAGGCGCTGAGATGAGCAGCGATTACCATGAACGTTCAAAAATTCAAGCTATCAAGACAATGTATTTTTTGAGCGCATTTGTGATAGTAACAGCCGTATGCATGTTCTTCTTTTTCAGACCGACCCCTGATTTTCCACTAGGACAGCTTAATCCACTAGCATACAGAAATATCGCATACACATCGTCACTCATCATGATACTGACAGCTGCATGGACCTATCTTAGTACACGACGTTATATCGATAGCGGAACATCCTCAAAATCTGATGATGAATCTATGAGTTTCAAATCATTTTGGGACAAATCAAAGTATAGTTTAAGCGATCGAGATTTCAGAGATGTTTTTTTAGGTTATCTACTCACAAATTTGGCTTCCGCAATCATTAGTGTGGTAGGTCTACATACGTTTACTTACACTTTTGAAATGAACAACTATGAAATTGGCATCGTGTTTGGAACCCAATTTTTTATAAGTATCATAAGTCAGCCTTATTGGATTGCTGTGGCAAAAAAAAAGGATAAAAAACGAACCGTCATCGTCGGACTAAAAATATCGATGGCAGCCTGTCTTCTTCTTTTGGGCTTTGTGGTAATGCGCTCACAGGTAGCAGAGCATTACCAGTATCTTTTGATTTATGCTGTTGTCATCGGTTTTGGAACAAGCGGGCTGTTTTCATTACCACTATCCATGGTCGCAGACATTGTAGATAAGCAGGAGTATCATACCACCCATCGAAATGAGGGCCTCTACTATGGAATGCTCAACTTCGGATATAAGATTTCTCAGTCACTTGCTATCTTCTTGCTTGGATTTTTTATCGACATCATAAAATTTGATGGTGAGTTGAGTGTTCAGTTGAACTCCACCAATTTTCTGATGGGAGCCTTACTATCCATAGGAAGTCTTATTGTTTTTATACTTGCTACCCTCGCCTACTCAAACTATAGCTTAAATGAAGATAGGGTTAGCGAGATGCAGCGTGATATCAAAGATCGTATTTAAACAGACTACTGTTTTCTAGTCATGGTCAAAGACAGAATTCATAAGTTCACCTAAAGTAGCATTTTAAAGAAACTAGCACCTATCTCTTAAGCTATTAAAAATAACCTATTAATAAACTAAGAGTAGGATATTATTGTCATCACAATAATATCCTACTCTTAACGTCGTTACATTCTATTTGATTTTCAGTATACATCTCAACTATTCTTTTATTAGTAAGATGTATCAAGCTCAAATCTCTATACTGTCTCCAATATAAGGTGGAAAATCCTTTTCACCAGCAAGTTCAATAGTATTCATTGATCCTAATGATGAAAATAGAAACAAGCTGATAATCGTCATTAAAACTAATACTGAAATACTTTTTTTCATTTTATACCTCCTTAATGTTCAAGTACCTAATTATAGTGTAAAATAAATTATGCTATAAAAATCACTAATAATCGTGGGGTTACTATGGATATTAACTTTAAGGAATACGGAAGACTTGTTACAGAGATCAGAAAGAACTGCTACTTAACCCAAAATGATGTGCAAAAAAAAATCGGTGTCTCAATGGAAACACTAAGAAGAATTGAAAATGGAATTCAAGAGCCACGAATTTCAACTCTTGAAAGGCTATCTGTACTTTATAAATATGATTTAATCAGCATGCTAGAAAAAACTCGTAAATCAACCAGCTTCTTTTCTGATGATCTGATCAAAAGAGTGAATAAACATACTCGCGAAAATAATTTTGAAGCGCTTAAACAAGAATTGACTTCTATAGTTGAAGTTCTCGCATACCACAGTAGCGAGAATAACTCAGAAGCATATCGTTACTATGTACAATACTTAGAAAGTATAAAAAGTCTCACGATCAGCAGCGATAGATTCCCTAAAAACAAAATCACTAACTTTGAGAGTTTACTAGTCTCGATGAACAGTTCTCGAACAGGGTTACTTACAGATGAATACTTGTTCAACCTAGAAGTTGCCATAGCGATTGGCTTATCAGTCGTATACAGAGACTATGGAAACAACGACAAAACCATCGATCTGTTAACTCCTTTGATTGAAAAGCTGTTACGCTACCCGACACATACCGCCCGCCAAATTAACTTTATCGGTACAATGGTACTAAACCTTGCATATGCTTACCACATGCTTGATGAACACGAAAAAGTAATTACAGCCATAGACGACATTTTGCAAAACAAACTGATGACGTTTTCAACGGATCTGACCAATGAACTTTACAAGCGAAAAGCAGTTGCGCTCTTCAAATTGGACAATCCGCTATATAAGCCGCTTTTCTTAACCGTACTTATGCACGAATCAGGTGAAAAGAGAAAACAGACATGCCACATCATCAAAAAACAGTATAAAATCGATTTAGGCCATTGCTTCAACTGCCACTGCTAAACTAAATGTTTCAAATCGTATCAGCTACCATTTGACACAAAAATAAGAAAGAGGATCCTATGTCGCATATTTTTGATCACAAACAATTTAAAAAACTTGATAGTCCAGCACGAAGAGAATCAATGCCACCTGAGTTGGTTTGCGAGCAACTTCAACTTAATAGTCAAATGGTAGTTGCCGATGTGGGATGCGGGGTTGGATATTTTGCCTTTCCATTTTCAGAAATAGTTGAAAGGGTCCACGCCATAGATATAAGCCCAATTATGATCGATGAGCTAAATCGTAGAATAAGCACTCAGATAAATCTAATTCCCCACTTGGGCGATTTCAACGAGTCTCTTGATGCTGATTCACTCGACCTGTTTTTCACTGCTACTGTAGCCCATGAGCTAGAAGATATTCTAGACTTTTCTAAAAAAGCGGTTCACAAGTTGAAAAAAGGTGGTAGAATCGCATTTTTAGATTTTAAAAAGATAGAATCCAGTTTTGGTCCACCCTATGAAAAGCGTATCGCAGCCAAAGAGCTTATAACACTCTTTGAAACATTAGGTTTATCTAAGATCACCGAATACGCGATTAAAGATAATTTTTATCTGGTTATAGGTCAAAAGTGAATTATCATGCAATATGCCGTCACATTACTAAAGGTGACGGCTTCTCTTATGCTTTAATTTAGGTTTTTTAACTCAAATATATTTCTGCGATTGAATCAGTACCTTAAGATCGTCCTCATAGGTGATCAACCTAGCTGCGTGTTCAAAAGTACACCACTTAAACTCCTCGACTTCCTCATACTGGACTTGTACCTTGTCAGAAGTCGATTCCGCTAAGAAATAGATAACTTCCTTTTCGGTGGTTTCGTTCACTTGGTAGGAAAAGCCGTATCTAAAATCGCTTTTAATTTCGATGGAGAGTCCGACCTCTTCAAAAACCTCGCGAATCGCTGTTTCGTGTTCCGTCTCTGACGCTTCTACATGTCCTTTTGGGAATCCCCAATGTTTGCCGTCTCTGTTTTTAATGAGTAAAATATTTTTAGCATCATTCATCTGATGAAAAATAATTGCACCACATGATTTTTCGTAATTCATGAATCATTCTCCTTTACTTGCAATTGCTTGATGGTTTCACTCGATTCAGCTTATTATTTTACTTTGTTTGGTAGAACCTGTAATAAGAAACATCATTCATTATAATAAAAAATGCCATCACTGATGGCATTTATAGGTAAATGTAATATAAAAGTCACATGTTGAACCTGTAACCCGCCCCCCACACCGTTTCGATGAAGGGGCTGGATTTTCCTTTGTTGGGCTTGTCGATCTTGTCGCGTAGCTTTCCTATATGGACTGTGACAGTCGCTCCGTCGCCAAAGTAGTCGATTCCCCAGATGCGGTCTAACAGTACTTCTTTTGAAAACACCTGATCCGGGTTGGTCATCAAGAAGTAAAGCAGGTCATATTCTGTCGTGGTGAGTGTGATCTCTTTTTCACCTAGATAGACCCTTCTGGCACTTGGTTGAATCCTTAGGTTTCTGACCGAAAGCTCCTGCTTTACTTCCTTAGCGCCGATCAGTCTTTCGTACATGCTTAGATGCGCCTTGACCCTAGCGACCAACTCGCTTGGGCTGAAGGGTTTTGTCATGTAGTCGTTTGCTCCAAGTCCAAGTCCTCTTATTTTATCGATGTCTTCTCGTTTTGCAGATACCATCAAAATAGGGATATTGCTGCTTTCCCTGATTTTTTTGCAAATCTCAAATCCATTGACACCAGGGAGCATCAAATCGAGCACGATAAAATCATACGTGCACTTTTCAAATTTCTCCAGTCCCATGACCCCAGTTCCTGCAATATCCACAGCGAATCCCTCAATTTCGAGGTAATCCCTTTCAAGTTCCGCAATGGCGACATCATCTTCTATGATCAGAACTCGCTTACCCATCTATGTTCTCCCCTAATACCAAGTTTTCTTTGCTCTTTAATAGATTGACAATCATCTTTGTTCCTACACCGGCCTCGCTGGTTACAGTAATGAAACCACCATGCTGCTCAACTACTTGCTTTGCGATTGCTAGACCGAGGCCTGTTCCACCAGCATCTAGGTTTCTTGATTCTTCGACTCTGTAGAACCTTTCAAAGATTTCACCTAAATGCTCCTCATCGATACCCATTCCGTTGTCCGCGAATACGAGTTGAACATATTCTTCATTATCATTCACATGGACTTTAATGGCTTCTTTTTCCTTATCCATGTATTTCATGCTGTTTTGAAGGATGTTGACGATCACCCTTTTCATTTTTTGCTGATCTATGGTGAACTTTTGATCATCAAGTCTTTCATCGATCATCAGATCAAGTGTCCTCACATCGGATTCCCAGTCAAGCTTCATCTCATTGATGATCGTTTCGAGATAGGCTTTCATCGGCACTTCCTCCATTTCATAAGGAAGCTTGTTTAAATCGAGTTTAGAGAATAAGAACAGATCGTCGATCAACTGGTCCATGTCTTTGCTCTTTTGATAGATGACATCCAGATATTTTTCGGTCTTTTCCGGTGTATTGGCGACGCCGTCTTTGATTCCTTCGACATATCCTTTAATTGAGGTGATCGGAGTTTTAAGGTCGTGGCTGATACTTGATATCAGATGCTTTCTGTTTTCTTCAAAACGTACTTGTTTGTCGATCGAACTTTTCAGTTCTGCCCTCATTACGTCAAAATACCTGATCACCCTGCCAATTTCATTGTTGTTGCTGCTCTTAAGCTTAAAGTCCAGATTGCCGTTTTTGATATGCCTTACACCCTCTTCGAGTGTTCTGATAGGCTTTATGATATCGTTAGAAATAATGAATAAAAGCGGTGTGATGATAATCAGTAAAATGACCAAGATCATCTGAAGAATCTTTTTACCTGTGGTGGACCTAAGTTTTGTGCTTTTCGTCATGTCGATGACAAAGAAGTAGACGACATCCTCCCCTTCAAGTTCGAAGGTATAGTCAATATAAAAATATTTTTCACTACCAAAATCTATAAAATGTTCTTCCTCACTTGGCCCTTTCACATCACTTTCCTCACCGATTGGAGTAGGCACAAGATAACTGTAAAAGCGCTCGTCCCTTGGAAGATCGCTGTAGTTCATCATCCGGTCGCCGTAACGTACAACAAGCCCACCGTTGTAAAAGTCCGTTCGCTCACTAAGCGTCCTGATCTGATCTGGATCCGTCAACTTGTGCGGTTCATAGTCTTGCGCCTGCTTGAGCTCCGCGAGAAGATCAATGGTCTGAGTGACTACGGTGTGAATATCATTTTCTTCAATGACCGTTTCAGCCACTGTCTGAACCACTGATGACACGATGGCAATACCAGAAAAGACCAGCACAAAGACGCTGATCATGACTAGAATAGCATAGGTTAAAATTAGTTTTATTCGTATTGACATACGACCGCTTCCTTTTTATCAAAGAGTAACATTCCGACTATACTAAACAGTATATAGTATGAAGCGATAGGTAACAATAGAGCGACCCCGTTGCTTGTCAAAAGTCCTTCGTAGCTACCGATCAACTTAGGTAATGAAATGCTCTGCAGCCTTGGCAAGTAAATTGTGATCACGCCAAAAGCCATGTAACCGATATAGCTGATAAGAACCGTGATTCCCGTAGATTTTACTAGTAGTGACAAAGTCGCCGCGATCAGGCTGACAAGCCCAAGCACTATAAATGCACCAAGATAAGCCACTAAGCCGCTACCAAACACTCCAAGTGCAAATCCGCCATCAAGCACAAGACCTAACAAGGTAGTGAATACCAGTTGAATGGCAAGTAACGCGCCGATTAGACTTTGAATCGCAAGCAGTTTTCCGATGAACACATCTTTCTTCTCTACCGGCAGTAAGAACATGTTTTTGATTGTCCCTGTGCTAAAATCGAGTGCGAAAGAAGTACTCGTCACCATAAGTGTGATAAAGGGAAGAATAAATGCCATCATCAGCCCCAAAGATGCTGTGATAAACTGTCCCTCGTTGAAGATGCTTAGCCCAAATCTGGTTTCACCCAGCAAGTACATGACAGAAACAAGCAGCATCATCACTGCGTACACACCCAGAAGTACCCTCGTGCTTTTCCGTTTATATAATTTCATAAGTTCAATACTAAGCACATTCATGGTGAACCTCCTTCTGTTTATACAAATCAATCCTATTGAGATAGAACTCTTCTAAAGTTAAACCTGATGCCTTAACGTCCTTCATGTCGCCAGAAAATAGCGTGAACCCTTCATAAAGGATAACCACCTTATTTGCAAAGCTTTCCAAATCGCCGACCATATGGCTAGAAATGACTTGTCCAATCTGGTATTCGGTTTGCAGTTTCTTCAAATAATGTTTCAGTTCATGTTTTGCTTCGATATCCATACCGCTAAAGGGTTCATCTAAAAGCAGCAGGTTGGGCGAATGTACAAGCGCTCTCGCAAGATCTAAACGTTGCTTCATACCACTTGAGTAGGTTCCCACTTTTTTTCCCTTAGCGTCTGAAAGTCCCACATCCTTAAAAATCTGATTGATTCTCTCATTTGTCACATGCTTATAGATCCCTTTAAGCATCACGAGCGTTTGCTCACCTGTCAGGTAGTCATAAAATGCCGGCTTAGAGACCATCGCTCCGATATGGTGTAAGGCTTTTACCCGATCCGTCTCCATAGAATAACCAAGTAAATCGAGTTGTATAGAGGATGCTTCAATTAAACCCAATATGCTCTTAAAGGTTGTCGTTTTTCCCGCACCGTTCGGACCAAGCAGCAAAATAATATCACCCTTATCGACCGATAAGTCAAAATCAACTATGCCGGACGTCTCTGTGTACTTTTTTGTCAGTCCTTGTACATTTAAAATAGCCATCTTAGCTCCTTTCTAGTATCAAATCGACCTGCAGCCCCAATGATCCCGACTGCAGGTCGCACTTTTTAATTACATCTCGTCGTTCATCAACTCTTGTGGAAGTTCATAAACGTTTTTTCCTTCAAGTGTGATCGGTGTGATGATTACATCACTTGCGCTATCAAATGCCACTGCTCCTGATACTGTCATGACATGCGCTTTCTGGTTTTCGTCAAGACCTGAAACAGTCACTTCAAATGCGATACCTACAAGTTCGTTTTGTGTATCTCTGTCGAAGGTGATGTTGATGTATTCGACTTCAACCTGGTCGACAAGCTCTGTTTTTTCAATATGTGCGTTTTTCAGTTCGTTCCAGAGAGGATATGCGCTTAGATCGACATCACTTTCAAATGATTCATGATTTTCGAACTGGTCATCCGACTTTGCAGATGCCATCAGGTTGATAATCGCAGGCATCTCTGATTTAGTGAGTTCAAAGCTGATATCCATCGATCCGTCAGAATCCTTTACCAAGGTGAAATCATTTGCCATATCGCCTACAAAGTAGTCAAGTAACGCTTCGCCGTTTTCAGAAAAATCACCGTCGTCTTTGTCGAACTTTTTTTCTCGTCTGCTTTCTCTTGTATGATCATCCTGTCCGACATAGATGTCGTTATTTTCAACATCATAGATGTAAATGAGGTTATCCATACCGTAAACGGAAAGTTGTTTGTTTAACTCACCAGTCACAAGTTGTATGTCCGCTTGCATGGTTTCGCTATCGTGATCTCCTATGGCGCTTCCTGTGATGCTGACTAGGGTTTCACCATTATCCACAATCGTTAGGTTGCCACTGACCGTTCCCTGATTCATTTCATTTTCAGAATGGGTTTTCATTAATTCTTTAAAAGCCTCATACCCCGCATTTGCCGGTGTTCCCGCATATGCCACTAAAGCGAGAACCAGTACTGCTGCAAGTGCCGTTGTTATCATCATTGTTTTTCTTTTCATTTTGTATTCTCCTTTGTTAGTTCTTATTTATTCCTGTCGATGGTTTAATAATACGCGCAAGATGTAAAACAGAACTAACGCAAATCTAAAAGTTTTATAAAATAAAAAAGCAAGGTCAATATTATATTGATCTTGCTAGTGATTTATTGAACATTGACAACATGCCCTTCTATGATTAAAATAAGCACATCTGTTATCGATAAATTTAAAATCAGAAAGGTATATTATGAAATCGAATGTCACGCTTGAAAACATTTCAGACGGAAAGATATATGAACTAAATGATATGGTCAAGGCGGATGCCCAGGGTTGCGATGGGTGCAGCGCCTGTTGCCATGGAGTTGGGGACTTTGTGGTGTTGAATCCTTTTGACGTGTATACGCTACGAGCTCATTTGAACCAGACCTTTGACGAGCTGCTCGTGGATCATCTGACTTTGGTAGAGGAAAACAAACTTACAATGCCCCACCTTGCAATGAAGGGCGAATCCGAAAGATGCAGCTTTTTAAATGAAGAAGATCGATGCACTGTGCACGCGCATCGACCAGATATATGCCGTCTCTTCCCTTTAGGGAGAGTCTATGAAAATGACGATTTTAGCTTCTTTTTACAAGTTGGCGCTTGTACCAAGCCAAAGCTAGCTAAAGTAAAAGTGAAAAAGTGGATCGGCATCGCCGATTACTCAAAAAACAAGGACTTTATCCTTGAGTGGTACCGCCTGATTAAAGCGCTTAGATTCAGAGTCAAGTTTATCCATACGGATGAGGAGCTTAGAGAAGTCAACGACTATTTGCTGGACATGTTCTATCGTATACAGGTTACTGAAGAGAGTGACTTTTATTCAGTGTTTTACAAGCAGCTTCCAATCGCGAAAGAAAGACTTGGAATTATCTAAAATCAATAAACCCCAGATCGCTTATAAGAAGGTTGATCTGGGGTTTAAATAATTGGATTTACTTCACTGCCGCAATGACAGATAATTCGACTAAGATATCCTCTCTAGCCATTTTAGCTTCCACACACGCTCTTGCAGGTTCAAAGCCGTCTTCTACCCAAGCATCCCAAACTTCATTCATTTGACTGAATAAGGCGATGTCTTTAAGGTAAATCGTCGTCGATAGGATATGACGCTTATCCGACCCGTATTTATTAAGTAGCGCTTCCACCTTTTCAAGACAGATTTTAGTTTGTTCTTTTACGTCCACCGCATCACCACATGTCTGCCCACATAAATAGATTGTGCCATTGTGAATGACTGCCCTGCTCATTCTTCCCGTTCCTTCAAATCTTTGAATATCCATTAAATGTCCTCCCTATGTATTGTTCAAATCAAGTATATAGAAGATTTACGCATAAATCAATTCGGTATGATACAGTTAGCCTTTCAAATAACATTGCAATTCCCTCTACTACATGATATTCTAAGGGACACGTGCACTATTTACTGAAATAACAATTAATCAATAGAAATCAACAGAAACAAACCATGTTTCTTACGGAGGTACGAATGACTACAACGACTAAAAGAGAAAACGATCAAATAAACTACAGCAATCGAAAAAAGCAAAAATCAGACTTTGTGAATAAGGACTTAAGAAGAAGCAACTGCTATAACAGCGACTTCTCATGCTCAGACTTTAGCCATGCTAGTTTTAGAGGCGCTCAGTTCAAAGCATGTAACTTTTTTGAATGTACGTTCACAGCAACTGAATTTGTTGCCACTAATCTTAAAAACAGTCGCTTTGTCGATGCAAAATTTAAAAATGTGATCTTTGATTCTGCAAATCTTACAGGTACAAACTTCGAAAGAGCTTCATTCGACAATGTCATTTTCATTAACACTGATTTTACAAATGCTAGAAACTTTGATGAAAACGCACCTGGTCTCAGAATTTACAAGACTCCACCTGCACTAGAAATCAGTGACCGACTTGAAAGAGCGATTCGTTCGAGTATGAATAACGAGTTTATCAAATATGCTCGTGTATTGGACACTAAAACAGGTGATATCAATCCGATCAGTGTGATGATCTTACTCGAAAACTTCAGTGAGGAATCTTTGATTAAAGGACTTACTCAGTTGAAAAACAACGTAGATAAGGACTTCGGAACACTTAGCTTCTTGATCGGTCTATTAGAGCAATATAGAATTGAAGGTCTAATTTAAGTAAAAATGCAGGTTCAGCGCATATCTGAATCTGCATTTTTTTATGTTCTTCAAAATGTTAAACTGGCGAGCCGAATCCTGTTGGCTTAAGAAAATCACGTCCTACGTTTCATCGAATTCACATTTTCCATTTGCTTTCTAAAGAGCATCCTGAGTATCAAATCCCTATCCGATGAACAGACATCGACGAACTTTGCTACAAAAATTTCCTTATTGTTCAGTTGATAATGTTTAAGGACTCTCGCTTTAAGCTTTACGTCCCTCTCGTCAGATTTTTCATCAAGAGAAAGTTTTAAATTTAGGCATCCATTAAATAAGCTGTCCAGCTCTGAGTGTCGTACTCGTTCAGCCTCAAAAACAATTGAGTTTCCTCCTAGTTTTATGACATCGACAATGCTAGCCTTATTTTGTTCATCAGTCATCGTGATTTTACCTGACCAATTGAGCGAGAAATACTTATCCGTTGGAAGATTTTTAAGGTTGGTCAAATAGAATTTTTGGTCTCCAAATCGCTCGATATCGGTAGTCAACTCATAGAACTCCATACTCTCAAAAAAACTAATCGTCGCGCGATACATTTTGCTTATGTCGAGTTTTCCTACGATAGGGTCATGATCATGGATCTGCAACGTTCCGTTTTCCTCATCAAGTATCAAATTGCCTTTAAACGAAACAAGTCGATAGTAGTTTTCGTAGTAAAAACAGATGGAAGCATTTGAGATGAATTTTGTTCTAGATAACTCTAAAAACTTTTTACTGTTAGAAAACTCTTCCAATACCTCTACTGCCACTTCTGCGAGCAGTGGATCATATTGAGTACCAGAACATTTCTTTATTTCTTTAATGACATCGTGCATTTCAAGCGCTTCTTTATAGACCCGCTTGCTTAGCATCGCGTCAATACCGTCACCGATGGTCAATATCCTACTTAAGAACGGAATTTCTTCTTCTTTAAGTCCGTCAGGATACCCTTTCCCGTCATAATGTTCGTGGTGTGAACGAACAATCAGGGGTATATCCTTATATAGGCTCATTCCATAAAAGGAACCTTTCACAAGTTCTTCGCTTTTTATCGGGTGGCGCTTGATCCTGTAATACTCATCATGTGTCAGTGGTTCAACCTTATTGAGAACATAATCCGGCACGAACAATTTGCCTATATCATGAAGCAGTGCGGAAATATAAAGAACATTTCTTTCAATTGTCGACAGTTCGATCTTTTCAGAAATTCTGACACACCAGTTGGCCACATTGGTTAAGTGATAGGGCATCAGATGGTCTTTTGCACTAAGCATCTCCGAATAAGAATCAACAATGAGAAACAGTTTGTCATAATTCAAGATCACAGACTGCATATTATAGCAGAACTGTTCAAAATGATTGTAATTGAGCTCTTCTAAAACCGGTTGGTCTGAGAGATATTCAATCCGTATAGAACAGATATATAATGCCTCTTTATATAAGGGATTCTTTACAAAAAGAAGTACTCTCTCTAGCGGCTCTCTATTTTCATTCACATCCAGCATTCTAAAAACATCTGTAAATGATTCTGTTTTCACAAGTTCCGCTTTGTCCCTGACTTTTTTTATGTCTCCAATAAAATCAGGCATCAATTTGCTTTCTCCATACTGATAACTGATCCGTTCAAAGTTAGAGTCAAAAAATGCGATATTGACATCTTTAATATGTTCACTCCCACTCAGTGAACAAAAAAAAGTATCGAAAAATGCAGTGATATCAAAGTAAGCTCCTAAGAACATATTGTTATTCAATGTGAATCCTCCATCAATCATGTCATATACATCCTATATTTTTCCTTAAATACACTATAATCATATATCACAAACATCCATTTGAATCACTAATATATTAGGGTTTACAAATCATCAGCCGTTGTCCCACCCTGTTTTGTAAGTAAATAGTTAATCTGCTGATTATGGGGTATCTCATCAATAGCAAACTGTCTTTCACATGCTAGAGCGCTTAGTATCGCAACATAGCGGTACAACGGATTGGGAGGTCTATAATGGGTATCATTCAAGTCGACAATCTGACGAAAAAGTTTGGAAAGGTAACAGCACTTAATCAGATCAGTCTGCAAGTAAATGAAGGCGAGGTTTTTGGTTTTATCGGACCAAATGGTGCAGGAAAAACAACCACGATTAGGTCCATACTGGGTATACTAAAGCCAAATGAAGGTAAGATCAATGTGTTTGGTAAGGATGCCTGGAAAGAGGCTGTAGCTATCCATAAACAGATAGCATTCGTACCAGGAGAAGTCTCTCTCTGGTCCAACCTGACAGGTGGAGAAGTCATCGATTTATTTGCCAAGTTAAGGGGTTCACAAAACAAAAATAGACGGGATGAGATGATAGAACGGTTCGACCTCGATCCGTCGAAAAAGTGCCGCTCCTATTCAAAAGGCAACCGTCAAAAGGTCGCCTTGGTTTCTGCGCTATCAGTTGATGCAGACCTGTATCTGCTAGACGAACCGACATCAGGTCTTGATCCGCTAATGGAACGCGTATTCCAAGCCTACATCAAAGAACTCAAAGCAGCTGGCAAAACCGTATTCCTGTCAAGTCATATCCTCTCAGAAGTCGAACAGTTATGTGATAGGGTCAGTATCATCAGAGAAGGTCACCTCATCGAAACCGGCTCCCTTAAAGAACTAAGGCATCTGATGAGGAATCAGGTAGTGATCGAAACCCTTTCGCCTGTTTCAAATGTGGAAGGTTTCGAGGGTGTCTACGATTTGACTGTGAAGGACAACCTCTATAAGTTTCAGACTGAGGCAAGGCATATCGCCTCCATCATGAATCAATTCAACGAGTACGGTATCCTCAACTTCGAAAGCATGCCTCCTACGCTCGAAGACCTCTTCATACATCACTATTCGAACGGAGGTAAAAAGAAGCATGAGTAACAGTTCTGGTACACGAACATTGACAAGGTTCATCATCAGAAGAGATCGCACAAGAATCATTATTTGGATAACACTTTTAACCCTGATGTCACTTTATGTCGCTCTCTTCTTTCCTACACTGTATCCTTCCGATTCAGATACTGCGGCGATAGCCGAAGCCCTTGACAACCCTGGAATTGTAGCTATGTTGGGTCCCTACTACGGCGATGCAAGTCAACATAGTTTAGGCGCCATCTATAGCGCTGAGATGCAACTTTTAACTATGCTGGCAGTTGCGACGATGAACATTTTACTTGTGACCCGCCATACAAGAAAGGACGAGGAAGAAGGACGTCACGAAGTGATTCGCGCTTTACCTGTCAGCAAATCCGCAATACTTGCTTCTACCTTACTTGTCTATTCGATAGTCAATCTGATGTTAGCACTGTTTATTGGGATTTCCCTTACCTTTGCAGGAACAGACTTCTTGGATTTGAACGGTTCCTTGCTCTATGGAGCATCTCTAGGAACAATCGGTCTATTCTTTGCTACTGCAACAGGTGTATTCGCACAACTGACCCAATCTTCAAGAAGCACACTAAGATATGCTTTTGGATTTTTGGGTCTTATGTACATGCTAAGAGCTTATGGCGATGTCAGCAGTGAAGGTCTATCTTTATCCGTACCGCTTGGACTGATACTTAGGACAAAACCTTACACCGCCAACCAGTGGTGGCCGATACTGGTGATCTTGGTGATCTCAGCGGTCCTAGCCTATCTTGCGTTCAGATTGAATGACATTAGAGACCTTGAAGCATCCTTTGTTCCCGATAAACCGGGAAGAAAAACCGCATCAGTCTTTCTTCGCGGAATATTCAGCCTAGCATGGCGCACTGAAAGGATGACCATACTCTGGTGGGCTGTCGCCATGATGATGCTCGGCGCTTCTTACGGGTCTGTTCTAGGCGATATCGAAAGTTTCTTCACAGGCAATGAACTTTATCAAAATCTTATTAAAGCGGTAGGTGGTACCGGTACGATGGTCGATCGATTTGTCGTACTTCTGATCGTCGTCATCTCCATGGCTAGCACCATACCGACCGCGCATATCCTCATGAAGCTCAGAAGCGAAGAAAAGCACAACCATATCGAACACCTGCTGGGCCGATCCGTTTCAAGGTTTAGAATACTATTCAGTTATGTGACACTCGCAGTTGTCGTATCGCTAATCATGTCCTTCTTTGGAACCTATGGTCTTTACAGTGTTGGGTCGAGCGTTTCCACCTCACCCCTAAGTTTTTCAACCATGATGAGAGGGTCGCTCGCCTACTTGCCAGCCGTTTGGATTTTCATAGGACTCTCAGTTCTTTTACTGGGTACGCTACCGAGAGTCATAAAGTTGACATGGGTCTATCTAGGGTTTTCCTTTGGAGCGGTCTATTTTGAAGGCATCTTCCAGGTTCCAGGCTGGATGGTGAAACTTTCACCATTCGCCCACGTCCCTAAGATCCCTGTCGAAGACTATTCACTTGCAAGCAGCGCCTTATTGATGATCCTTGCAATACTTTTGATCACCTTAGGCGCCGTAACCTATCGAACGCGTGATTTGGATGGATAACATCTTATGAAAACCAAAAGAACACATCAGACTAGCTTGATGTGTTCTTTCCTTTTAGTTTCAAATCGCATGTTCTGAGACGTTCAATGAATCCGACTTCGATTCTTCTTCCACACTATTTAATGATTTATCATACAATTTAGGAAACTTCTTCTTATCCAACCGATAATTGAGAAGCACGATGACAAGACATACCATACCCACTCCAGCGACAATCGTGAAGGTGAAGTCGTAGCCCAGAAGATCGTTCATCACTCCCGCAACCAGCCTGCCACCCATTCCACCGACCATGTAGCCGATACCCAAATAGCTCGATACCCTTCCCCTATGAGAGGCCGGCACCCTTCTGCTGATAAAGGGATTCGAACCTAATGTGTTCACTATCTCACCGATCGTAAAGAAGAAGATCATGATGAAAAACACATATCTGGCTGGGGTGTTCAAGATCATCAAAAAGCTTAAGGAATACAGTCCGATACCGATCATCACCTTAGGGAGCTCCTTAAGCTTTGACAAGACAGCGGTAAGCACCGGTGTGAATGCGATCACAATAAATCCGTTGAACGACATGATGATTCCATACATCTTCGCCCCGGCTCCATCACCGAAGAGATGCCCCATATAAAGCGGCAGCGAAAACGACCACTGCTCATAGATAAACGAAGCGAAGGAGAATACCAAGACCATCACAAGGACTGATTTCCTGTCCCATAAGACCTTGAAGGTGCTGACATGGTGCTCTTCTTCATTTTCATACTCGTTCACCTCATGTGCTTCAAGGCTTTCCACCTTTACACTTTTGACAAACAGTACGATCAATATCGTTGAAGAAAACGTCGTGATTCCATCAATTATGAAAGCGAGACTCAGGTGGTCCTTATATAAGAAACCGCCGATAGCGGCACCGAAGACTAGTCCTAAGTTCATGCCTAGATAGGTCAGTGAAAAGACCTTTTCACGTTCATTTGGCTTAGACGCTTCGATAAACAGCGCATCAAACGCCGGCCATTCCATCGTTGCAAACAAGCCCGCAAGTGTAAAGAGCGCAAGCATGGGAATGCCAGGCTCCAAAAACGCGCATGAGATAAAGGCGATTGTACTGAGTGTATCAAAAAGGATGATAATCTTCTTCTTATCAAACTTATCTGCTAATTTTCCACCTAGTATAGACGCTGGTAAAAACAATAACCCTGTAGCCGCTGATATGATACCGATTGTGGTATTGCTAAACCCCATCTTACCGCTCATGATAAACGTTAGCATCGGCCAGATGAACGCACCCATGTTTGTTATTGTTCTTGCAATGAAGATGATATAGATCGATCTTGACAGTCCCCTATATTGGGTAAATACATTACTAACTTTTTTAAACATCTGTCTGCTCCTTAAAAATGAAAAGAAGCGTCCACAAAATTCGAACACTTCCATTACGTTCTTGTGCATCCTAAGGATAACACAGACTTATAATCTTCACTTGGTAATAAAATTTTATAAACAAACTTGCGTAATTATGTTAAAGCGTGATCACCTGATCCGCCCGATGCATGTAGTCCACTATTTCTTCCATATTTGATACCTGACCGATCCTGAGCGTATCACTCAAGCCGTAATAATTGAGGCATGTTCCACAAGCAAGCAGTTGAACTCCTTTTTGTTCAAGCGCGTCAAACGCGTCAAGAACATAAGAACCCGTCGTTAACAGTTTGACACCTTCATTATAAAAAAGCATCGCGGCTGGAACCTCGTCTCTAGCACGTAACTTGTTTAAAAAGGCCCGCATCAAGGTCTCACCCAGTTCCCTATCTCCTTCACCCATTGCCGATCGATTGATAATCCAAACTTTATTCATATCTTCTCCATTCTCGTCTATGTCATTCTTGCAGAAACACTGTATCGTTTCATTAAGTTAAAGATTGTAAAACTTTACTAATCTATTATAGTAAAAAACTCCACATGATTGTGGAGTTTAAAGTAAATGTAACATATTCGATTATCTATCTTGAACTCATCAAAGCTCTACACAAAATTTTAACCTATTGAATCAAGAACCTTGTTAGTATTTAGTAATCCTTTTTGCTTCAGGTTCTAGGTCAAGAGCCAGAGTTCCACCTGGATTCATGATGTTATTGGGATCCAAATGCCGCTTGATCGCTCTGAATACTTCGAGTTGGTTAGTACCGATCTGGTCCTCTAGCCAGGGCGCGGTCATCTTACCGATTCCGTGATGATGGCTCATGGATGCACCGTATTTTTGAATGTTGTCAAGTATTCCCGCCTGATACTCCTGATAAGTATCGATGTCGTTCATTTTTGCAATAAAGATAAAATAAAGGTTGGCGCCTTGCGGATAGACATGGGACATATGCGTCATGCAGATCGTATTAGGCCTACTCTTGCAGTAGGCTCTGACCCCTTGATGAACATCAGCCATGGTATCCCATGTCACCGAGCATTCGAGCGTATCGGTCATTATTCCGAAGTCCTGAAGGTCCTCTCTCATATAAGGATCTTTAAATCGTCCGTGCTCCCAGTTTTTAGTCGGAATGCCTGTCAAATATTGCGCGCCATATGTCTTACAGACTTTGTGCAATTTACGCTTCACATTTTTCGTAAAATCCTTCTCGCCATCTGTGAAACCCAGAAACAAGCATCTCTCACCCTGCTTATACCCCTTTAGCTCCATGAACTTGCCAATCGCAGTTTCTTCCACTCCGTAGAGCTTTAGCATCACATCTGTTTCTTCAGGGTCAGATAGTCTGAATACCGACGGAAATCCAAACTGCCCCTGCATGATTTCTCTTGCAGCTTCCCTCGCATCATCCCAGTTCTTAAAAATATAACTGAAGCGTCTTTGATTTTCTGGCATATGTCTGAATACCTTCAGGGTACATTCCACCAGTACGCCGTATGCACCCTCACTGCCAATCATGATATGGTCGATGGAGGGACCGGTCGCCATGGCTGGATATTCTTTTGTTTTGATCTGTCCTCTAGGTGTGACATATTCCTGACAGATGACCATGTCTGCGATGTTGCCGTAATACGTCGAATTTTGACCAGCGCCGCGGGTGACCACCCAGCCACCGACTACGGAGTATTCGAAGGATTGAGGAAAATGTCCGCATGTATAGGCCCGTTTGGCACCAAATAGCCGCACGGCGTCATTCAGCGTCTTTTCTAGGTCAGGACCGCTCATTCCCGCTTCGACAGTGATGGTCTGATTATTTTCATTAAATTGTACCACACGCTTCATATGCACTCTCATATCAAGCGATACACCACTTTTCATACATTCTGTCCCTCTGGTCACAGACGAACCGCCTCCATAGATATAAACAGGAATAGTATGAACATCACAGTAGGATACAATCCTTTGTATATCCTCTTTACTTCTCGGATGCAAGACCGCATCCGGAATATTTTCAACGATTCCCTGACGAAGTCGCATCAAGTCGATCATCGTTTTTCCGTAGGCCAGCTGCAGCCTCGAATAATCATCAAGTTTAATGTTTTCTTCTCCGACAATTTCAGTAAGCGCTCTGATATCTGCCTCTGTGAGAGTGATGGGTCTGTCAAAACTAACTTCATCCAGTCCTTCGAATTGCTTTGCTTTAAAGTCCTCATCAGTCATGTCGAATGTTGATTTCATAAGCTCGTAGAGCCTTCGGTTCGGATGCTTGAAGACATCAGGATCCCCCCATTTGAGTATCGACCGATATGACCCGCTTGGCGGTGCTTCCTCGCACCACTGCGGATAAAATGAATCATTGTTCTTCTTCATATTTTTCCCCCTCATCTGAAAGTATTTGATTCAAGTCTGCATAAAGGTGATTTAGACTCGAAAAGATGTTCACATAGATACGTTCGTAAATTCTTTTATAGAGCATGGCGCTCGCCTTCTCGGGAGTGAACTCCTTGGTGTGCCTTACCATGTGCTTCACCGCTGTTTCAAAATCCTTATAGACACCAATCCCCACAAAGGCGATGATCGCCGCGCCAAGTCCTGCGGCTTCGTAGGTCTCCCCTTTGTAAACGGGTAAATTGAACATATTGGCGGTAATCTGACAAATTTCGTCGCACTGAGAACCACCACCGCTCACCATGATTCTTTTGACACTCTGCTTTGACTTCTTCTGAATTTTTCTAAGTCCATCCATCAAGCCATAGTTGATCCCCTCGATGATGGCCCGGTAGAGATGGGCACGCGTATGACAATCGCTAAATCCGATAATCGAACCCTTTGCATCTGGATGTTTAAGTCCCGGTGTCCAATACGGCTGCAAGATCAGACCGTCAGACCCTGCCGGTACAGTCTGGAGACATCTGTTCAAAAGCTCTTCAGGTGCGATTCCCATCTCAAGAGCTTCATGCTGCTCCCTACTGGCAAATTCCTGTTTAAACCATCTGATCATCCAGTACCCTCTAAAGACCTGCACCTCTGGATTATAATAGTCCGGTATGGCAGCTGGATACGCAGGCATGAAGAGCAGAGGTTCAAAGTACCGTTTCGAAGTCGTCTGAATTGTCGCTGTCGTACCAAAACTCAGACTTACTGATTTTGGCGAAACACAGCCGACGCCTAACGTCTCGCAACCCTTATCAGAAGCCCCGCTGATGACTTTTATGTTCTTTGACAGTCCCGTCATCGCCGCCACAGACTCAAGCAGTTCTCCAACCAGCTCACCCGGTTTGTTGAACTTATAAAGTTTCGACCTTTCTATTCCGAATACCTCGTAGCGGTAGTCGTTTTCATTCTTCGGCCAGTCCTGCGTCTTATAGTTGAAGGGCACATGTCCAATTTGATTGCCAATCGAATCGATGAGTCTGCCGGTCAGGCGGTACTGAAGATAAGCAGGCAACAGCACATAATGCTTGGTCTTGTCCCAGTTCTCAGGTTCATTCTCCTTCAACCAGTTCACTTTGCAAAGCTTGCGTGTGGTTTCTATCGCTCTTGTCATACCCACGGCCCTTAGCATAGTCCTATCTTTCAGATTGAGCGGTTTTTTACACTCGGCGGTGCGCTGGTCAAGCCAGAGCATGCTCGGTCTAACCACATCAAGCTTATGGTTCAAAAACACACCAGTATCCCTAAGTGACGTCAGACAAAGGCCTTTCACCTTAGCTGATTTTTCAGGCTGCTGATCGCTCATCTCTTTTAGACAGGCACAGATAGTTTCAAAATAAACTTCAGGATGCTGCTCGGCATAACCAGGTTTCGAACTGAAATAGGGCTCAAACTCCCGTTTTGTCTTATGTATCATCCGACCATATTCGTCAAATAAAAGGGCTCTGACACTTTGAGTTCCACAGTCGATAGAAATCACATTCGTTTCCATGTCAATCCCCTTTCAGGCTTTGAGTCGCAATGATGTCGGCACCCAATCCAAGAACGTCTTTCAAAATAACATCCCCGCAAGTCACCGGAATATGTACCGTCACCGTCTTAAGGTATTCCATCACAGCCATCATCGACTCCTTGGGTATGCTCCTTGTCGTTCTGACAGGAACTCTTGGAATATTCAGAGCATCTGTTTTTAACGTCGTTGTCAGCATCCTGACGGGATGATAGTATTCCTCCTTTGCAAAGTCCAACCCTTTCACACAGCTATGACCACTCACGCTTAGAATCTCGTTCGAAAGATTAACGGATAAAAGGCATCCTTTCGGACAAAGCACGCAAATAACATTCATGTTCTTCCCCCCTGGCTTTCGTCCTTTGACAGCAAAATATAACTTAACGCGGCACTGCCGGCTATCTCTCCACTGTCTGACACGTGATCCACAAGGTCGAACACATGAAGAGCGTTGCCACAACAGAACACCCCTTCTACAGAGGTCATCATCTGTTTGTCAACGATCGGCCCCTTGGTTGTCGCATCTAGTTGGATACCGAGTTTCTCAGCAATCTCATTTTCAGGAATAAGCCCTACAGACAATATCAGTCCATCACATGCTATAAATTGCTCCGTCTCAGAATCCACCTTTCCCTGCTCGTCTAGGTCCGCTACATAAACTCCGGTAAGGCGTTTGTTTCCAGCAAGTCTGGTCACTGTTTTGGACAAGTTGAGGGGGATGTCAAAGTCATTGAGACACTGCTGAATATTCCGTTTAAGACCTGACGGCTCGGCTTTAGCTTCAAAAACACCGACTACTTGAGCTCCCTCAAGGGTTAGCCTACGGGCCATGATCAGACCGATATCACCGCTACCCAGTATCACACATCTCTCGCAAGGAAGCACTCCGTCGATATTGACCAGGTACTGTGCCGTGCCCGCTGTATACACGCCTGATGGTCTCTCACCGTTTATGAAAATCTGCTTTCCGGTTCTCTCTCGGCATCCTGTGGCAAGTACAACGGTTTTTGAGCGTATTTCACTCATCCCGTGCTGACGGTCGACAATAACCGCCTTAAATCCGCTATCTGTTTTTTCTAAACCGGTAACGAACGTTTTCAGATGCACATCGATCCTGCTCTTGTCCAACCGGTCCAGATAGACTTGGGCGTATTCGGGACCGCTCAACTGTCTTTCAAACTTCTCAAGACCAAAGCCGTCATGAATGCATTGTTTTAAAATGCCTCCGAGCCTCCCTTCCCTTTCAAGCAAGACCACAGATCCACCAGCTTTATCGATTTCAAGTGCCGCGGCGATTCCTGCTGGACCACCGCCTATGACCATGCAGTCCACTATTTTTTTCAAGGGGCTATACCTCCTTTGTGCTATGTGCGGCAATTGTCGAGTTTTTTCCTTTTTTAGTAATCTGATTCAAAGGAATTCCTTTTTCGCTCTGGATGATTTCCATCACCAGCGGTAGGCAAAATCCTCCTTGACATCTTCCCATTCCGGCTCTAACACGTCTTTTAACCGCATCCACGCTATCGATCTCAATCGGACCACTTAGCGCGTCGATTATTTCGCCCCTGCTGATTTCCTCACATCTGCATACAATTTCACCGTAATCGGGATTTGATCGTATCAGAGCAGTTCTCTCTTCGTATGGCATGCTGCAAACTTCGGGTATCGCCTGCCTGATTGGATTCCAAATCTCCTTTTTCCTAAAGTTGGCGTTCGCATCCGCTTGCTTGCTAAAGTAGTCACCGACAAGCATTTCGACGCGTTCAGCGATCGCAGGTGCCGAGGCGAATCCCGGCGATTGTATTCCTGCGACATGTATCAGATTGCCTACTTTATTTGACGCTTCAATGATAAAGTCCTCTTTATAGGTAGCTGCTCTAATTCCGCTAAAGTAAGTGATTACATCTTCTTTTACAAGCCCTGTGACTTGAGGAATCTTTGTAGCCAGCATCCTCCCTATCGTATCGCTATCGGTACTGTAATCTTCTCGCGAGGACACTTCAAAGGCATTGGGACCAATCAAAATATTGTTCTCATAAGTCTTGACCAGGCCACCTCCTTTTGTATTCTTATCACTCCGATCGCCTACAAAACCCAAGATACCCGTCAACCGATCCGCCTTTTTCTTATCAAGCAAAACAATTTCGCCTTTTCTCGGATGAATGGAGTAATATCTGTCATCTGCCATTTCCGCAATGATATCAGCATAGGCTCCGGCAGCATTGACCGTCAGCATAGGCCTTATGACTCCGTTTTCAGTCTTCACTTCTAGTATCTTTCCTGTATCAGTCTCTACAGACATCGCTTTCACTTCTGTATTCAGTCGAAGCTCGACACCGTTGATCACCGCATTTTCAGCATAAGCCACCGTCATCTTGTAGGGTGATGTCACACCCGCACTGGCGCAGAAGACTCCCCAAGATATACCTGGTGCCAGATGGGGTTCCTTTTCATAGACCTTCCTCTTACTCATGATCGAAAGACCCGGCATTTTTATTATTTTTGCTTTTAAGACAAAGTACGGAATAAGCAGTTTACTGACCCTAGATCTAAAGAGAATGCTTGAGCCGCACCTTCTGATAGGAACTCCAAGCTCCTTTGATACCTGTTCATACAAATGGTTGCCCCGCAAGTTCATTTGCAATTTAAGTGTTCCCATGGGCGATGCGATTCCAGGATGTATCATTCCGTCGTTTCTAGAGGAAGTATGCACCGCAACGTCATATTCCTTATCCACTAATACAATATCAAGTTCATACTTTGAAAGTTCTCTTGCAATAGAGGCTCCGATGATACCAGCCCCGATGATAAGCACATCGCATGTACGTGGCTGATTTAACGAAGGTATCACGTCGTCTCCATCGACCGGACTCGATGACTGAATTTTCTGTAAATTGAGGTCAAAAAAAGGGGTGACATCATTGACTACTTGTTTGAAAGAAGTCTTTGCGGCGCGATAGCCTATAGCTACAACCTCCTCATGGGTCATGACGTTTCCCTCAACCCTTATGGAATCACCAATCCGACTGCATTTGATGCTTTTGTTATATCGCTTTTGCAATTCACGTTCAAGTCGCTTAATGGAGTTCATACTATATCACCTCGATAACATTCGGTCGTTCGGACGAGTTAATATAAATATATCATATCAATAGAGATAATCAATAGGCTATCCCAATGAAAACACAAAAAAAGCTATCCAGCTTTCACCTATACAATACGCGCATGAAACTGATCATCTCGTACAAATGAGCTAAATAGCCAATCTTATTCTTTTTTTACAAGAACTCAGTCGGAAACGCAGAAACCCCTACAGGAACCTTAAACTCATAATACTGAAAAACACCTTCGTAACCTCTGATATAAAGCCATCGCTTCATATACATCAAATCACCACCCGGCGCTAGTTTTAAAAGTGCTGCCTCCCTATCGCTTGCTTTGACGACGATGACTTCTTGCACCATTTTCTCAACAGGCAGTTTCAATGTTTCCAGTAGCAATTTTCCTATCGATAGATTTAGATCAGCATCTTTTGACAACGCTATGAAAGCTTCATGAAAATAGAATACCTCAAGGCCGAGTGGATGCGTATCGATAAACCGGTTTCTGTCTAAAATCAATATCTTTGAACTCTCGATCTTCGAGGCTTCCTTTTGATCCTGGTTCATAGTAACAATTTCTTTACGCAAAACCTCATTGTGGTGATCCCAGCATCTTAAATTCAAAAAATAGGAAAGGCTGATTAAGGGTTCATACCCGATACTGGTGTCCTTTTTTCTAATAAAAGTCCCCTTACCCTGTTTTTTTTCTAAAAGTCCCTCTTTAACAAGCTCGTTGATCGCTTCACGCACAGTCACTCGTCCAACCTGATAGGATTTCATCATTTCCTGTTCACTGGGAATGACATCTCCGATCTCAAACTTTTCTGATTTTATCTCCGCAAGAATCTGGTCCTTAAGTTGTATGTATAAAGGGACATGCAGTTTTCGATTTAGTTTCATAAATTAACCCCAATAGTCCTGCTTGCATTTTCTAAAAACCGCCTATTTTTCTTCAAGTATATCACTCAGTATATACAAAGTGTCTGCTCCTTTCAACTTTAAAATCTGATGAATTACTTCTACACCTCTTAAATTGTACCGTTACAATAATAAGAGGGCAAGGCTTTTGTTACGATGCACTTGAATTTGATACGCCGTAATGTTTTAATGTACCTATCGACGGCAATACAATTCAAAACAATGATGAGAATGGGAGAAAACAATGAACTCACGATATGATCTAAATAAGAACTTGGCTCAAATGCTTAAGGGCGGCGTTATTATGGATGTAACAAATGCAGAAGAGGCAATCATCGCTCAAGAAGCAGGTGCATGCGCGGTAATGGCTTTGGAACGTGTTCCTGCCGATATCAGAAAAGACGGCGGTGTCGCTCGCGCCTCAGACCCACAAATGATCAAACGCATTCAAGAAGCGGTTTCCATACCTGTAATGGCCAAAGTAAGAATCGGTCATTTTGTCGAGGCACAAATCCTTGAAGCGATCCAAGTGGATTATATCGACGAGAGTGAAGTCTTGACGCCTGCGGATCCTACACTGCACATTGACAAAAAAGCATTTAAAGTACCTTTCGTATGCGGAGCTAAAAACCTAGGTGAAGCACTAAGACGCATCGGTGAAGGTGCTTCCATGATCCGCACAAAAGGCGAGCCTGGTACAGGCGATGTAATCGAAGCGGTAAGACATATGCGCATGATGAACTCAGAAATCAGAAGAATTCAAGGGCTATCAAAAGAAGAGCTGATGAATGCCGCTAAAGAGCTGCAAGCTCCTATCCACCTTGTTGAATATATCCATGAAAACGGCAAGCTGCCTGTAGTCAATTTCGCAGCAGGCGGTGTCGCTACACCCGCTGATGCGGCGATGATGATGCAACTGGGTTGCGACGGCGTATTCGTCGGATCAGGAATCTTCAAATCAGGAGATCCTAGAAAGCGCGCTGCGGCAATCGTCAAAGCGGTAACTCATTTCAACAATCCTGCGATGGTTGCTGAAGTTTCAGAGAACCTAGGAGAACCGATGGTCGGTATCAACGTGTACGAAATCAGCAAAGATGAGCGTATGGCGGAAAGAGGCTACTAAGATGAAAACCATCGGGGTTTTAGCGCTTCAAGGTGCTTTTAAAGAACATATCCATCATATTGTTTCGCTTGGTCATAAAGGTATCGAAGTACGTACCGCTGATCAGCTCAATGCTGTGGATGCCCTGATTCTTCCCGGCGGTGAAAGTACGGTTATGGGCAAGCTCATCAACGACTTCTCGCTAAAAGAACCGCTCCAATCAAGAATTCACTCAGGCATGCCTGTTTGGGGGACCTGTGCAGGAATGATCTTGCTGGCTGATACTATCGAAGGAACAGAAGTAAGTCATTTAGGCACCATGGGAATGACCGTGAGACGCAACGCATACGGCAGGCAACTAGACAGCTTTATTACAAACGAGCCTATTGCTTCCGTTTCAGACAACCCTGTGCCATTAGTATTCATTAGAGCGCCATTTATCGTCTCCACATCAAAAGACGTGGAAACGCTCCACAAAGTGAACGGTGATGTGGTAGCAGCCCGACAAGGCAATATGCTAGCAACCTCCTTTCATCCTGAACTGACTGAGGATACAAGCTTTTTGCGCTACTTTATCGGTATGATCGACTAATACTTCTCAACACTATAAATCCCTGATCGCATGTATAGCATCCTATGCTGGCGTTCAGGGATTTTTACATTTTGATTGACCAAGCCTGTGATAAAAGTTGCTTAGAAAACGAAGGTATGTGTGTTAGAATAATGTATATTATTTTAATTCAGAATGGAGAAGTTATGAAACTTTTTTTAGCACCGATTCAGGGAATGACTATTGCTTTATATAGGAATCTCTATGCCGAATATTTCGGTGGCATCGATACGTATTATTCACCCTTTATCGATACAAACAATATGCGAAAGTCGAATTCCTCGCTTTTTAAGGATATCCTCCCGCAAGTCAACACCAAAGGCCTTGATGTCGTTCCTCAATTGCTTAGCAACAATGCCGATAATTTCAAGTTTTTTGCAAATACGATCTCAGCGATGGGCTACAAGGAAATCAACTGGAATATCGGTTGCCCTTATCCTATGGTCACAAAAAAGAAAAAGGGTTCAGGTATCTTAGCCCACCCGGATATGATCAGAGAGTTTCTTGATGAAGTATGTAAGGATCTCACCTACGACCTGACGGTAAAAATGCGTCTCGGTATGGATGATTTAGAAGAAGGAATCAAAGTGATTGAAGTGCTCAACGACTATCCCTTGTGTGGTGTCATGATTCATGGTAGAACAGGCAGACAGATGTATACAGGTACTGTGGATCTGGATGCGTTTGAAGTCTTATATAAATCCTGCCAACATGAAATGACCTATAATGGCGACATTTTCACTGTAGACGACTACAACAAAATCAATAGCAGATTTCCTGACATCGATAATTTCATGCTAGGAAGAGGCGCGCTCATCGATCCCTTCTTAGCTTCAGACATCAAGGGAGGCACTCTCACAACTAGTCAAAAGTTTAGTATCATGAAGGATTTCCATGATGCCGTCTATTCTCATTATAAATCCATAATATCCGGTGACAAGCATCTATGCGACAGAATGAAGGAATTCTGGATGTACACCTCTGTTCACCTTGATCCAACCGGTAAGTTCTTAAAAAAGATAAAGAAATGCACCACAATCCATGCCTATCTCGAAGTAATCAACCAGCTGTTCCATCCATCTAACGGTTGGATGGAATAGAATCACAAGTAATCTATTGTTCAAAACGTGCCAGTCACCAAATGAAGCGTTCATTCGGTGACTGGCACGTTTTGAATTAATTGATATTTTCTTAACATCTTATTCGTTGTATTGCTCCTCCTGCTGTGTTAAACTTTAGCAGTTGGTCTTATAGGTATGTAACAATAAAATTGATAAGCGAGGTCATTATGGATAACACACAGCACATCAAGGAATGGTCGAACCCTACTCCGGCAGGATTAATCGCACTAGCGATTGCATGTTTTTGCTTTTTCGCACTTTTGACAGGTAAAGTCACTCACGACGCACTTCCACTACTAGGAATCTGGTTGATCGGCGGATTCGTCGTCCAGTTCGTCGTAGGTCTGCTTGACTTAAAATCCGGTAACATGACAGGTGGTAACACATTCCTCTTCTTTAGCGCGTTCTTCATGCTTGTCGGTGGTCTTGAAATGATCATGAAATTCAACATGATCAATAAGGGAATCACATTCGACGCCCACATCGACGGTTGGGCTTGGCTTGTATTGACAATAGCAATCATCTTATGGACACCAGCATTTTTCAAAAGCACACGTCTACTGACAATCATCGTGCTTTTACTGGATGTATCACTACCTTTCATCACCTTGATGGATTTAGGCATCCTACCTAAAACGTACTCCTTTATTCCAGGATGGGGACTGCTGCTTGCTGGTGTTGTAGCCATCTACCTTTCGTCTGCAATGGTCGTTAATACTGCTTTTGGCAGACAGTTCTACCCACTGCCAGGACCCTTTAAATCATAATGTAAAAGCATACAACCGAGTGGTTGTATGCTTTTTTTATAGCCAACTAATCAAAACGTGCCAGTCACCAAATGAATGAATCATTTGGTGACTGGCACGTTTTGATTCTAAATATTCTGTTTAAGCAGGTTTAAACCGAATTCGTAAAAGTCCGGTGCATTTTCTTTTGACCAACTGCATATGACGATTGGAATATAGATAGATGCCAGTCTTTCGAGTTCATTCATGTTTTCGTATGTTGTACTTCTGTTTTTCAGGTAGCCTGTTGAAAAATCATCCAGGTACTGCGGTACTGAGTCTTTTATCATGATACTCGTATCGATAAAATCCAATATATCCGCTGACGGCTGACTGTGCTCAAAGTCAAAAACGGCTTTTAGCCGGTAAAATCCGTTCTCTTTTTTGACCATCATGTTTCTGGCACTGAAATCATGGTGGCATAAGACCGCTGTCTTGACCTGATCGAACAGATCGATGTTTTTAATAAACTGGTCATAGCCCGTTTTAAAGGTTTGATAATCGTCACATGAATCCTCATCATATCGGTTAAAGAACCTATCGATATCTTTTCTAACAGCCTTTTTGAAGTTGAAAACCCATTCCTTGTTCTCCTCAGTGACTTCCCACGTTTTAAAGTGGTCAAAGGTTCTGATGTTGTGAATTTTCGCAAGGGTTTCCCCCATCGACCTGTAGATCTCGCTAAGTTCTATTTGTGAAAGTTTGTCTTGAACCGATAGCAGCGTCTCACCATCAACAAACTCGATAAGGGCATAGTCAAATCCGTCACTTGTTATTCCTGAACAGAGGACTTTAGGGCATGCAATTCCGGCTTCTTCAAGGAGTTTTGATGTTCTAATCTCATTTGCGCATTTATTGGGTTTGAAGTAATACTTAAGTATAAAAACTGTTTCTCCAGTCGTCACCTTATACACTAGGTTTCTACCTATTTGGTGATGACCGACAGGAGTGATTTCAACTGGTTTCCCTATTATATCGGTAGCATGACTTACTACAAACTCGTCTGTATAGCTCAGCATTTTGATTCCACCTTTGTTTTAGTTTATTGCTATTATAATGCTAAAATTTGAAAATGGCAATTTGAGTATGGATTTGAAATACTAGTCGAATCAGATGATCCTCTAGTAGTATGGCAGATGATCGACCGCTTGGCACATGACACCGACCTCCATAATCAAAACAATGACTCCTGTTACCGCGTACATTTTAGCAATGGGATTCATTTTATTGAAGATCCAAAGTCACTAGACCTCTTCGATGCAATTGAGGAAATTTCCTCAATTGATAAAATCGATCAAAAAATGTATGAAGATAAGAAAAGAAAACCACCACTATAAAGCGCCCTTCATCTGGGCGCTTTTATAGTGGTGGTTATGATAATCTATCTTATAGTTCATCTAATGACGAACAAATCCATAATCTCAATTTCTTTAGACTTGCTCAACTTATATTCTTTTGGTGTGACTTGAGCGACAAAAAGCTTGCTGTGGACATCTGTGATCTCAAAGGGTAGAATCAGTGTGTTTTTATCAACATACCAGGTCTCTTGAATCTCACCGTCCATGAAAACCGCACTCGCTTTCGTAAAATTATTTCCATGAATGAAGACTGTTTCCCCACGTACAGAAATGGATGTCAACTCGATAGGAGCAAGACCCATTTTCATCGATTTTCGATGATGGGGGCTAAATCCGCCATAAACGTTCATTTGTCCATATAACATGTCATATTGCAACAATAGGAAGGTATCCATATAATCTTCAGCTGTAGCATTCATCTGATGGAACTTTGAAAGCACACCATTATCGTAACCAAGTCGTTCCATCACATAAGCATTCAGCTGATAAGCCATCAGATTCTTATCCATCTTATTGATATCGAAATTACTCCATATCACATATTCTGTCTGAAACTTGTTCAGGTTGGTCAAATCCTCATCTTCTATACCCATTGTCGGCAAATGGTCGCCGTATAAGACCAAGACCACAGGTTCAGGGTATTTCATCAGCTGCTGAGTCAAGTCGCCGATAAACTGGTCCGTTTCATGCAACTGATTGACAAAATACTCATATCCGATAAGCTTGTCTTCTTCAAGGTCTGCGGTGACTGTTATTCTCTGATTTTCATCCACCACTTCGCTAGGATATTTACCATGAGGCTGCACAGAAACTGCAAAGACAAAATCTTGCTCCTCAGTAGCCTTTAGCGCTTTTATGATTTCAGGTGTGATCACCTTGTCCTTGACCCATCCTAGTGGGTTGAGCTCATAATCTCGCATGTATTCGACTGAACTAAAACTATCAAAGCCTAAATTGGGATACACGTAATGCCTTGAATAGAATGTCCCAGTATTGTTGTGAATCGCATGACTGCGATACCCCTGCTCTTCCAAATTGAAAGCGATGCTTTCAACAGATTTCTCCTTGAGGATGGTCTTATAAGGATACTCTCCAGCTCCAAAAAAGTTTAAACTCATCCCTGTGAGTACTTCAAATTCTGTATTCGCCGTACCCGCTCCAATGGATGGTACGGTTAAGAATCCCGAAGAATGGTCCTTTTTGAGTTGATTAAAAATCGGCGTTGGATCCTCCGAAAAGCTAAAGTCTTTCAGATGGTTCACATCAAAAAAAGATTCCAACTGCACCATGACGATATTCGGTTTCCTCCCGTCATTCTTTTTATCCTCGGAAGAGTCGATTACGTAAAGGAAGGGGTTGATTTCATTGTCCTTTAAGAGCACCACCTCATGTACATAATCCTCTTCAGACTTAATCGGGTACTCGATATCTTCCAGCACATCCTCTATTACCTCTTGGCTATATGTCTTAGGTTCATCGATTCCCCTATCGATAAGGCTGATTGAAAAGCAATACGCAAATCCGTAGTCCTGAAAGGCTTGAGCGATGTTTGTAAAATTGTCGGTAAGCGAGTTTGTTCTGAATGACAATGTATTTACAGCAGAAAGCATCGCCAAAGTGCAGCAAAATACAATAATGGCGTTCTTGAACTGCACCTTTGTTTTACCGATCTTAAAGAATGCATAAATCATACTTATAAAGACTGCTATCACCAGTAAAACTACAAGACCTACCTGAATTGGATTCATGTAAACACTGATAATATCAAAAACCGACTTCAGTATTCCGATATCGGCAGCTGTAAGCGGAGTCGTTCTGTAACCTAAAAGCAAAAAATTGCTAAAGCCCAGCAGAATCCACGACACTGAAATCAATAGGACTATGAAATTTCTTCTGGATATGAAATTGGCAACTGATAGCGTCAAAAAGATGATCAGAGTATTTTGAATACTCATTAGTGGATTATCAACTACAGACAGCATACCTTCGAGCGGAGACCTGCTACTGAGTGTTTCCAGTATGAAGTAGACTGCTATTGACAAAACAACCATCTGCTTCATCGGTTTACGACTAAGTTTTCCAAAAAAAATTCTTATTGCTTTAAATCTATTGTCTAACTCACTGATTATTCTATCTTTTAACATTAATTGCTTCCTACCTTAATATTCCTCATGTAATTGGTGTAATTGCTAAAAGCAAATTATAACACTTGAATTATCATTTTTCCAATACTATGCAGTAACAATTGTATTATTTTTTTGATTCATTTCATAACGAAAACACACCTCTTGCTCTAAGCAGAGGTGTTCCCGATAAAAGAAGTTTCATAAGTCGATTGTCAGTCTGCCTTCATCGCTTTTTCAAGCGCTTCTTTAGCACCGTTAATGATTGCATTGGAGGAATAGGTCGCACCCGTAACCGAATCGACATCTGCGCTTTGAGCCTGGATAATCGCATTTGGTATCACGCCTATCGCCCTCATGTACCATCTTCTATCTTCTCGGTGCGATACGACTTCGACACCTGTTATGCTGCCGTTCTCAATTGTCACACCCACTACGACCAGACCTCTAAATCCGATGGCTTCTCCTGTATAAAAGCCGTCCTTCAACCCAGAGGAATATTCATTATTTTCTGATGGATCCCCAATAAAGGATTCCTCTGATGATGACTCCACTACTGAAGGTAGTACCACTTCTTTTGTTACACGTTCCTCTTTCATAGCGTGATTCGAAAACATTCCCACATAAACCGAAATACAAAGCGCTACAGCAACTAAATACAGTATCAACTGATTGGCACTAATCGGTGGCGACTTAAACGCCAACGCCCCTTTCTTTGGGCAGGATTCTACGCAACGAAGGCAATTGATACAGTGAAGGGACTTGCTAAAGTCAACTTTTGACAATTCATTGTTCATGGGACAAACTTTATCGCACTGTTTGCAATCGACACATAACAGTTTATTTCTTGTAATCCGAAAAGGTCTGAGAATTCCGATGAGTCCATATTGCGCTCCTTGCAAGCAAAAGTAATTGCAAAATGGACGTTCAAAAAAATAGGAGATCGCAGCATAGGTAGCGATGATCACATAAACCGATAGACTCATCTGTTTTCCACTTAATATACCATTCAAGTCAGCTCTTGCATCCATCTTCAGCAGCGTATGCATCAGATCAAATCCGAGACCGAACATCAAGCCCCACAGCAGATATCTTGTGAAGATCAGATATTTATGAACGTACCTTGGCATCTTTAACTTTTTACGCTTGTTAAGTCTTCCCATAAGGTCTTGCAAAGTTCCCATCGGACAAATCCACCCACAAAAAAAAGGACCTGCAAGAACAGTCGTCACGAAAACAAGTGCGACAGTCACTTGTATATTTTCAAGCAGTCCCCAAATTGCTAGCACTACACTTAGCAATTGAACCGCCAATCTTATCTTGCCAGTATTACGCATTCGAATCATTACCTCCTACTTCTTTTCCCTAATCATTCAACATCCCAAGCATAGCTGCCAATTGTGTGAAACTTATGTGTAGAAAAAGAGTCGTCATTTATTTAGCTAGCTAACATTATGCAACACTTAAAATCATACACTAAACCTGCAACGATGAAAACATAAAAAAACCTATGTTCATCATCATAAACATAGGTTTTAGCTTATATCTTCATCAAATTGCTTCGGATAGCTCAAACTTGACAACTGACAAACCTTATCTTATAAGATCATATCAGTTGCTTTAGATAGGTTTTGACTCCTGACAATAGGTAACCCTTTAGCAGGGGTTCCACTTCACGATAGGCTTTCTCGTCAAATGATTCTAACGGATAATCTAGAGAGTATCCTTCCTTAAGGACACACCACTTCATCGAACTTGGTTTGATGGCCTTTCGTGGGCATCCATAGAGACAGTTCATGCACATGATGCAGTGATTCCCAAACTGAAGCTTCTCAAAGGCCATGCTGATATTACCGACAGGACAGTTGGCTTCGCACCAACCACATAGGTTGCAACTTGAAGCAACTCTGAATCGCGCTGCAAAACGGCTGGCGCCCACATGTTCAAGTCTACCAAATCCAGCTAGTAGGTGGTCGATCCAACGTGTTTTCAGCTGTCTATTCTCACCAGCCAGAATTCGATTTACCGTTTGCCCACATTTCTTTTCATAAGTATTCAGAAGCCATTTTGATACTTGAGGCGGAGTGGGATATGCCCAGTTGGATGGCATGATGAACATGTCCTCGTAATCTATAGCGTACCCTTTTCGTCTCAACAGGCTTTTCACCTTGTTTCTGCTAGCTGTGTTAGGCGATATCTCACCGCCGCCTGAAACCGACAATACCGCTCCATGTCCGTTTTTTACAGACGAAAATGATGCGATATGATCCTCAACAGGCTTTGGCGCCCTACAGGCATGAACAGGAAACAAAACTATCAAAAAACCATCAGGTTCTTTTGTTAAAGGGACTTGTGCATGCAGCTTGTCACATTGTACGCTTATCCCAGACTGTTCAAAATGTTCTTTTATCGAACAGGCGATTTTTTCGGTACTGCCTGTTCCTGTAAAATAAATGATTGTCACCCTTTTAATCATTATCTTCACTCCAATTTGAATGGTGCAGCTGCTTAATCGTTTCTGCTATAAGTACTGCCAATAAACACTGCTGTAGCCAATTACATATTCTATCTTAACATATGAAGAAGATGTATTCTTGATGGACTTTACGTTGAATTCTTCTCACTGACCAGTAAGTGCCGTTAGGAATATTTTGGGTGCATATGCTTTTAGATATAATGATAAACGTCATAATTAGGAGAAAATCGATGCGTTTTTATATGAAGCTGCAATTTATTGAGCAGATTCAGTACAAGTTGCTGTTCAGTTTCTGAGAGTTCAAACTCAACTCCATAGGAAAAATTGCTATCATCGCTTTCTGTTTTTCGAACAATCGTTCCATTGACGCTAAATACCTCATCTAGGATGCTGGTTGAAAAGTTCATTAGCATCTTCTTACTTACTGGAAAGTCGATATCGCAGTTGAATCTCAAGCCGCCTGGGCCGATGTTATCGACAGCGATCAGTCTGCTATTGATATCCACAAGTTCCGTTCCGATTTTTGTGAGCTTCAACTCAACAGCAAGCGGCACATGTAAATTTATCCTATAGAATTTTCGTTGGTTCTTCTCGATGAACTTTAACTTTTCTTTTTCCTCGTCTTTAGTAAATTCAAAGGTATGATAATATGCTTCAAACTGATCAAGGGCGACTGGCTTGCTAAAATAGTACCCTTGAAAAATTGAACATCCCCGATTGACAAAATAGGCGATTTCTTCTTTTTTTTCAACGCCTTCCACTAGAATTCCTACATCCATTTCATCCGCAAGATTGATCAGCATATTTGCGATAACTGCGACAAACTTATCACGAGTGACCTCCCGCACGAAGGTTCTATCGACTTTGAATGAATCAAACGGCATCGTCTTGAGCTGAGCCAGAGATGAGTAGCCGGTTCCAAAACCGTCGATTTCAACTTTGATTCCCATTTTTTGCAGTTGGACCAGGGTGTCCCTTGCTAAACGATCATCACCGAATAGATAGCTCTCTGTAATTTCGATTTTTAGTAGACGCGTATCAATCTGATGCTTTGCGATGATTTCTTTTAGTGTCGTTAGAAAACTCTTATGCACAAGCTGAAATCTTGATACATTGATGGATAGCGTAAGATCCTTAAGTTTACTGTTCTTCCACTTACTAAGCTGTTCACAGGTTTTTTGAATTACAAAATCGCCAAGTTGGATAATCACGCCTGTTTCTTCAGCGATGCTGATGAACTCATCAGGATTGACCAGTCCCCAATCGGGATGATTCCACCTTAAAAGCACTTCCGCCCCTGTGATAACTCCTTTATGGATATTGATTTGAGGCTGAAAGTAGCTGAAAATCTGCTGCTTTGAAATTGCAGTTTTCAAATCGTTGGCAAGTGATAAATGCTTAAAGTTCTCAATGCTTAAGTTAGGTAAGAAAGACTTATAGTCTCCATTTACAGGATCGATATACTTTAAAGCGAGATTTGCTTGAGCATAAAGTTCTGTAAACTTCATCTCTTTATTTTCACACTTGCTTATTCCCACCACCTGTTTAATAAACAGTTCGAGATCACTTACATCATAGGGGTCTTGACCAAGTTTGACCACTTCTTCAGCTAGATATTCAATACCTGAAGCTTCTTGAACGCTATGAATCAAAATGGCAAACTTACTACCTCTTGATTTTGCGACAATTGCATTTTCAGGCATAATGGACACGATACGATTGCCTATTTGCTTCAAAATTTCGTTTCCTATCACGTATCCTGCAAAAGAATTGACATCTTTAAGCTTAAGCGGATGCACGATCATGAGATACAAGGATTCAAAACTGTCCAACTGCTCTCTATACTGTTTGAACTGTTTTTCAAGATAATTTAGGTTTGGCAGCTTTGTAATCAAGTCATTATAAGCTATATTCCTAAGGTAGTTTTCCATTTTGACTAGATTTGTGACATCTTGAAAAACACCTTTGACTTCTATAATCTTCCCTTTTTTTAGCTTAGTCACTTTACTGGTGCTTCTGATATGTCTTTTAATGCCCCGCCTAGTTCGAATCTTGAACAAATGTTCATTCGTACCAAACTTTTGTCTGGCGACAAAGATGCCTTTAAATGCTTCACAATCATCATCATCCACCATGCTTAACAAGGAATGATATGGTCGTTTGGAGTCCTTAGCGTCAAAATCAAGTATTTGCAGTAATTGTCTTGACATGAATGAAAAGTCGACCGCTTCGCTGTCAAACGTCCATCCTCCAATATTCCCTATTTCTTGAATCATATCAAACTCATCCATCAAGTCATCATACTTGGTTTCAATTTTGCTGATTTCTGACATCTCGATGATGGTACCAAGGATGTTGTTCTCCCCACTTTGACTGACTATCGCACTTAATATCAACCGAACTCGATTAATCTTTTTATGGTCGAACATTATTCCAATTGATAAGGTATCCGATTCCTTTTCACTGGCATATACCTCCAAAAAACTACCTTCAACTTTTCTTTTATCAGGCATCAGCAAAAAATCGAAAAAAGAGCTTCTCACTAAAGAGCCCTCATGTCCACCCATAAACTGTGCAAAAGCGAGATTGTGTTCGAGAATAATGCCCTTTTCATTGCACATGAATACTGGAAGGTCATGCTTCGATAATAGGTTCAACTCTCCGTTATGAGCGAACTTCACGGCCGAGATATTTTCACTGTGTTCTTTCATACTGGCCTCCTAAAAGATCTTTGTGATTAATGATTACCCTATGGTATCGGATATATGCATATTTTGGCGTTCTTTTATGGGTCCTAAGAATCATCTTTTCATAGACGTATCAACTCTAGTGGAATTATCAATTTAAATCAAACACTGGCATATCGCTCGAATCAAACTATGCTATTCTTTAGTAAAAGCGAGGTGATTAATTTGAACATTCATCAGGCAGTAAATGATTTGCGTCATGCAAGGTAGACACTTGGCATAGAAATCAGTTCGATTTCAACTTGCATGACGCAAAATGCTTTGTGTTTGCACTTGCAACTCTCATTCAATTACGGTAACCGGATGAAAGGAGCAGTTACATGACGCAAAAGCAAATCGGTGTAAAACATCCACTAATCAAACACTTTCTAAAACTTAAAAAAGGGTCAAAAGAGTATCCAAATAGCTTTATTGCAGAAGGGGCCTGGATGATAGAAAAACTGATGCATTCAGATGCATTAGTCGACAGCCTGTTTATATGCGAAGACCTACTCACAAGGTCACAAGCGGATCTAGTGAAGTCGCTTGCAGATAAATCGGAACATGTATTTCTAATTTCTAAAAAGATCGCAACCCAGATCAGCGAAAAAGATAACGGCTCTGCGATACTGGCGATCATTACAAAGATTGGTCGCTCCTTGGATACGATACTTAGTGAATCGGAACGAGTCGTTATCCTTGACGGACTCGAATCACACGGTAATATCGGAACCATATTCAGGACCTGCGATGCTTCGAAAGTAGATGCTGTTCTTATCGTCAACGAAAAAGCCAAAATCAACAACCATATGGTGATCAAGTCCAGCATGGGGGGCTGTTTCCATGTTCCATGGACTATTGTCGATTCAGTAGGTGCTTGCGAACAAGCGCTAAAGACACATGGCTTCACCACAGTTCTTGCTACTCCTGATGCAAAAGTTGATTTTAGGCATGCTCCGACATTTAGTAAGCCTGCCGTCATCGTCGGCAACGAGCGTTACGGCATTTCAACCGAGTGGGACAGGCAATCTTCCTTTCAGATCAGTATTCCCATGCATGGCGTATGTGATTCCCTTAATGTCGGCGTCGCAGCCTCTATCATCATTTATGACTTGTCCATGAGAAAAAACGCATGATTAAAACTAAAAAGACAAATCCAATTCTAACTTTCTTAGAATGGATTTGTCTTTTTCATATGCCTAACCTAATTTCTTCTCGTGTATTTAAGGATTGTAATGCCTTCTTGAACGGTGCATTCATCCAAATGCAGCTCAATTGTAGGATTATCATCAAGAAACAGCCTTCGTCCGCTTCCAAGTAGTATTGGAATGATTCCGATGATGTACTCGTCGATGATATTCTTTTTTATGAACGCGTCTGTAAGCCCCGCTCCACCGAATAACCAAATGTCTTTTCCTGCCTGTTCCTGTAGTAGCTGCACATGACCGCAAATGTCTCCATTTACAAATTCAACTTGCTTCTCTCCAGTCAAGACTCTGGATGTTGCGACAATGAATCGTTTTGACTCATAATTCATGACATCCCTTATTCCACAGTCTTCATAGGCTTTGGCCCCCATAACGACCGTGTCGACATTGTCCATGAAAGCTAAGAAATCAAAGGATTTTTCTGTATTGCACTTTACATCCCCATCCCCCTTGATCCAATCAAAACCGCCATTCAAATCGGCAATATAGCCGTCGAGGCTAATTGCCAAGTTAAGAATGATTTTTCTCATGTAAACCCTCCTTAAACAGATTAATTTACCAGTTGCCTATTTAGGGTGCAACGAGTACCATTTAGATAGCAATTGTCCTCTTGTGAATCCATGCTTCAAGTAAAGGTCGAAAGCAATCTTGTTTGTATCGAACACACACATCTTCAGTTCCTTTGCTCCGTGCTCCCACAGATAGTTCTGTACACTTCTAAACAGCAATTTACCATAGCCCTTGTTTTGGTTGGTGGGAGCGACCGCCAAGGTGTCGATCCAGCCGATTTCATCCTTTAGGGTCAGTTCAAACGCACCAACCGCTGTCGAATCAACTGAAATGACACCACAAAGATCATTTTCCTCAGCTTGCTTTTTAGCGTCTTCTACCGTCACAGTAGCCCCGTTTGGAGAATCCTTGAAGGCTTCGGTCATGATGGTCGCAAAAGCCTCTGCGTGATCTAGAGTTAAAAGGTCAATAGCTACGGCATCCTCATAGAGTTCCCTATTGCACTTATTTAACTCCACTAGACTATGAACATAGCTAAATCCGCCTTCAACCAGTTGTGGGATAAATTCGTCATGTCTCTCAAGTAACCCTACCTTCACTTCTCTGGCACCGCTCTTAATGCACATGTCTTTTGCAAAGTCGACCAAATGTTTTCTGAGTTCAGTACTTTGTGTTCCGCGCAGTTCATTTATGTAAGCGATACCTTGTGGTGCGACTTCTTTAAGAATGACACCGACAGTACCGATAATCATGTCGCCTTCAAAAAAAACAAAGTATTGATCGCCGCTACCGTAGGTCATGCCTTCAATCGCTCTTATCTGAGTTTCTCTCGACCTATTGAATACATTGTCATGACATGATTCGATATAGCGGATCACATCCTCTTTTTCCTTTTCAATCAGTTGATTCCAAGTTTTTTTTATCATATTGACTCCCAGTATGGATAATCTGTTATTTATATTGGATTGACTTATGATTGCTACAGCTCCTTGTCTCAATTGTACAAAATTAATAGATACCCTTCAATCCCATCATTTAACACGAACCACTTAAACTTAACACAAAAAAGGTGTATGATAGAACAAGAAAATAGAAAGAGGTCTATATGAATCCAATAAAACTTACAGAATACTCACACGGCGCCGGATGCGGCTGTAAATTACCCTTATCCGTACTCAACAGCATCATAAAATCGTCACGCGATACATCAGATTTTCCTAGACTCCTGGTTGGAAACGGATCCAATGATGACGCGGCTGCCTTTGATCTTGGTAACGGAACATCTGTTTTAAGTACAACTGACTTTTTTATGCCTATTGTAGATGATCCCTATACCTTCGGTAGAATCGCTGCGACAAACGCGATAAGCGATATCTATGCAATGGGTGGTACTCCACTAATGGCGATCGCTATCTTTGGATGGCCCGTAGACAAACTACCCGCAGAAGTCGCAAGTCAGGTCATCGATGGCGGTAGAGCGACGTGCCTTGCAGCAGGCATTCCACTTGCAGGCGGTCATTCCATCGACTCGCCAGAACCGATTTTCGGTTTGGCGGTTACAGGTATTGTCGACAACAAGCAGCTAAAAAGAAACAATCAGGCTGAGCCTGACTGCCATATTTTTATCACCAAGCCTATCGGGATCGGCATTCTGACGACCGCTCAAAAACGCAAAAAAATTGAAGACGGCCATATCGAGCATGCGATCGACGCGATGTGTACGCTTAACTCAGTCGGAAAAGCATTCTCATCTATCGAAGGTGTCGTTGCCCTTACTGATGTCACCGGTTTTGGTCTGCTCGGACACCTATCAGAAATATGTGAAGCAAGCAAGGTTTCTGCGACCGTAGAATTCGACAAAGTTCCTTTACTGCCGAATACACGATACTATCAAGCGATGGGTTGTGTCCCAGGAGGCACGAAGAAGAATTTTGTCAGTTACGGTCATCATTTATCCGAAATGCCAGAAGACTATAAAGATATCTTATGTGATGCTCAAACATCCGGTGGACTACTGGCTATAGTGAAAGAGGATGCTTTGGACCAATTTTTAGAAGCTGCCTTAGAACACGGACTGGAACTAACTTCTATCGGAAAAACAACAGAACCGAAAAAACCTTTGATTACGGTGATCTAAATGCTTAAATTGGATATGAATCTACCCACTCGAAATGATTTCGACCAAATCGTCATCGACCGCACACCGATCATAGATGTCAGAGCTCCAATTGAATTTGAAAAAGGAAGTTTTCCCGGTGCTGTAAATCTTCCGATCATGGATGATCAGGACAGAAAAGTCATTGGCACCTGCTATAAGCAAGTTGGCAGAGAAGCCGCAATAGCCATGGGATTTAAGCTTGTATCAGGAGATATCAAGCAAAATAGGATTATGGCTTGGAACGAAGAGCTTAACAACCACCCTGACAGTATCGTCATGTGCTTTAGAGGTGGAATGCGTTCTAAGATCACACAGGGTTGGATACATGAGTCAGGAATTCACAAACCGCTACGACTTGAAGGCGGTTATAAAGCTTTCAGAAACCATTTGATAAACGCGACTTTACCAGAAAACATACCGATGAAGCCAATTGTATTAGGTGGCAATACCGGTGTCGGTAAAACGATTCTTTTAAAGCAACTAGCTAACGCGATTGACCTAGAAGGCCTTGCGAACCACAGGGGGTCTTCATTCGGTGGGTTTATCACACCGCAACCTAGTCAGATCGCTTTTGAAAATGCCTTGGCGTATGAACTGATCACACAAAAGTATCTTGGACACAAGCAGCTTATTCTTGAACTCGAAAGTAGAAACATCGGCAAGAACATGCTTCCAGCTCCTTTTTTAGAATACATGTCTTCAGCAGAGATCGTTTCAATAGTATTGCCTATTGAAACCAGAGTTGAGATCACTTGGCAGGAATATGTTGTAGAAGCACTGGCCAATTACACTAAAACCTTCGCTGAGTCAGGCGAAATCAATTGGAAATCGGATATGAGAAACAATCTGATGAAGATTAAGCGTAAATTAGGCGGCGATCGTCTGCAGTATGTCTTAGGGTTGTTCGACCACGCTTGCCAAAGCACTACCCTCGATGAACATAAGCATTGGATCCAATATCTTCTCACTACCTATTATGATCCCATGTATGACTATCAAAAATCAAAATGGTCACGTAAGGAAGTATTCGAAGGTTCACCCGAAGAGGCTTTACAGTTTTTCACCAGCTAAGATTTAGCTCTTTAATAAAAAAATCATGTGCATCTTCGCACATGATTTTTATTTTACCTATTCAGTTCACTGAAAATGGTGTTTTGAACTACTATCAAGAGCCATCTTCCATCTAACTATTCAAATCAATATGCCATATCAATTGGGCTTCCGCTGCATATTCATCATCGTAGGCGTCAAACTTGATACTGTAAAGTTTAGCCACCTTATTATAAAAATTGCAGCCTCTAACATTCGTGTTCTGGCATTCTATGTTGATTTCTGTGCATTTTTTCATCTTGGCTTCTGCAGCGCAAATGTCAACAAGTCTTTTTCCGATTCCCATACCTCGATAATTGCTGTCGACTCTCAAATCCCATATCACCGCAAGATCACTTCTACCCTTTAACATGTTAACACCCTGCGTATCCATAGCCAGTAATGCTCCTCCAATGATTCTATCACCGTCAAAGCAGGCGATCAGTTGCCAGTTTGCAAGATCGAACTTGTCGCTTAGGGCAAATGGATTATCTTCTCTCGTATCGAAATACTTCAAATACGGTTTTTCCACCGGTCTAAGCTCCATCTCATCTAGACTCAACTTTTTAGTATCCTCAATATGATAATAGTCGGTCACTGCGATATGTATCGGAACAAGTGAGTATTCCATCAGATAGTCCAGACTTACTTTTTTATACTCCAGTTTCATCGTATCCTCCATAACAACTTAAAAGTCCTTTTAGAAAATTGTATCAGTTTTAACAGGTAATGATAAGTACGCTGCTTGCTAAAGAACACTTATAGTAAAAAAAGACTTTTCATCAATACTTTTCAAAACCTGACTGGAAGCAAAAAGGCACTCGCTTAAGCGAGTGCCTGAATCAGTCTATAGATAATTTAATTTCGCATAATAAGAAAATGGCGGAGAGAGCGGGATTTGAACCCGCGAAACCTTTCAGTTTACACGCTTTCCAGGCGTGCTCCTTAAGCCGCTCGGACATCTCTCCATTTAGCTTCACATCCCGTGAAGACTGTCCTATACCATCTTAATATACCTCGCACCATAATTCAATTAAAAAATGCAATTTCACTTCTTTTAAGTGCCAAAATACCAACAATCTATCTTTTCTATCTGATTTTTTCGGCAATCATATCAACAAACCCTTGCTGCTCCGCTTCATCGGTAAAAGCCACTTTGGGTAAGATATAGGCACTGACAGAGCTGTTGTACAAATAGATATGTTCTTTTGCGATTTCTAATGATTTAATCCCTGACCACTTTACCTCGTTCATCTGATTCGGTCCACTAGATGTTATTCCACCTTCGTTGACAGTTAGTGAATAATCGCCGAACAATCCCATATTATTCTTTTCAAGCAATAACTTCGTCACCCTTTTTATAAGGGACTTGCGAAAATATTTTGGAAAGTAAAGCATCCAGATGACAGATAATCCTGTATAGATAAAAACAGAAAACATTAGTGGCAGATCCATGATATTGGCGAGTATCGTTCCAAAGATGATAAAAGCTATCGGCGGAAGGACTCGTTGAAAGAGTACCGCCCTTCTCATTAAGGGTGAATTTTGGGTATGGTACAGATTGAATGCAATATAATCATCCAGTCCAAGGGTGTAGTTGATTGTCATAAGCTCTCCTTTTTTGTGCGTTGTCTTTCAAGATATTCACATAAGCCTTCTTTATGTATCATTATAGCTTTTCCATTTCTATGTGTAAATTGATCGATCCATTTTCCTTGACCTACAAAGCTACGTGACTTGCAGGATCAAATCGCATCCTTGCTTCAGTAATAAATATTCGAGCTGATAACCATTAAGGAAATGCTACTGCCCCCCCTAATTGTAAACGAATCATTTCTGTGCTATCCTTATTTGGTTTATTAAAAGACAAATCAACTTGAGGAGGTTTCATGAATCCTATCATTGAAGTTCTACTATTAAGTCTTTTGCTCGGTATCAAGCATTCAATTGAACCCGATCACGTAATTGCCGTATCCACTATTGTGACTAATTCGAAAAAAATCGATAATGCGATGAAGCTAGGTTTATTTTGGGGCCTTGGGCATACCGCGGTCCTATTCGTTATCGGAAGCGCCTTCATCCTTCTAAAAGGTACGGTTTCAGAATCTATCTCGTCTTCTCTTGAGGTGTTAGTGGGTTTTATGTTGATTTACTTCGGTTTTAAGGCCTTAACAAGTCCCCACGGCAACCATCGCCACCAGGATCTTAAAAGTGGCTATTTAAGGTCCATCCTCATGGGTGTCATCCATGGCTTATCCGGTAGTGGAGCTTTAATCATATTGACTATGTCGACAGTGAAGACTCCTTTAGAAGGCATAAATTTCATTCTGATTTTTGGTTTTGGTACCATCATAGGTATGATGGCTTCAACCACGATGATCTCTCTACCTTTTGTAGCGACTAGCGGTACTGAGACCATAAACAAGACAATCACTGTCGGAGTCAGTATCATCAGCATCCTCTATGGTGTATATTACACTCTAACCCACCTGATTGCAGTACTATAAAAAAAAGCCAGTACGGCATCGTTCCTTAAGAACATGCCGACTGGCTTTTATTGATTGATCTATTCGTGTATAGTCGAAAACTATGAATCTAATGGTTTACTGAATACCTACCGCATTGAATGCGTCGATAACCGTTGTCACTTCTGCACTTGAACCACCATAAAGGTCAGTAGCCGATTGAATGGCAGCCGCTTTTAGGGCGTTGAAGTTTGAAGATGCAGTTAGGTAGTTTGTCATACATCTGTAGAATATATCTGCAGTTTTTTCGATGCTTATGCCAGTTACTCTCACGTTATAGTGAGTACCGCCTTCTGCCATCAAGTATGCAGCTTTATTGATGATACTGCTGTTGATATGAACGCCACCGTTATCTTGTTTTCCTGTATATCTAACAGAATAGTGATCAGGATCTCCCATGATTGTTGGGTCAGCCATTGATCTAAGAGCTACAGCACCTAGTCCAGGACCAGAAATATCTTCGCCAATCAGGTAATCTGGATCGTCATTGTAGTAAAACTCAACTGCAGTTCCCATGATGTCAGAAAGCGCTTCGTTGATTGCGCCTGACTCGTTTTGGTAAATCAAGTCACAAGTGTATTCAGTAACCGCATGAGTCAACTCATGAGCGACAACATCAAGTGCGCCCGATAGAGGATAGAACACGTTTCCATCGCCGTCGCCGTATACCATTTGACTTCCGTTCCAGAACGCATTGTTGTAATTACGTGAATAGTGGACCGATGAAATCAATTTTGCATTATTGTTGTCATAACTTCTTCTGTTAAATACATTTAAGTAAAAATCATAAACGTCAGATGCATTGGCATGAGCGCTCACAGCTGGTGCGTCATAAGCCGCGCCTAAGTAGTTATCATAATCCGACCAAAGACTACCAGGAGTTCTTGTTCTATTGGCCGCATCATAAGTGTAGATACCGTTACCTCTTGTTTTGTCATGAAGTAAGAACAAGCTACCTGATTGCAAGGCTTTGAAGGATCTTAAAACGCCGTTCACATCGATACCGCTACTGTCTACTGCAATACCAGAAGTCGGTTTAGCAGGCTTAACAGGTTTTGCAGTATCCAGTTTATTGTATTTATTTACCACAGTACCCTTATCAGCACTTACATAGTAGAACCATCTTCCAGCTTCAGGTTCCATGTAGCTAAGTTCGATCTCGTACGCAAGCGTCGCGCCGTTATCGTCAACGATATATACAAGTTTCGCAGAAGGTTTATCTTCAAATACAGGTGTAACCGTTAAATCGCCAATTGCGATATCTACCGCTTTATTAGCGTTGATTTTTTTACCGGCTCTTACGTTTTTCTCTTTAAGTAATTGACCGGCTAAAGATGTCATGATTCCGTTTTCGTCGATGTTCGCAACTTGTTCAAAACCAACTACAGGAACACCGTCAATTGTTTGTTGAAGTCTGACGATTGTGTTTCCGTTTTGCTTTTCAACATGCTTCACCCTAAAACCATGATTTTCCTTAAGTTTAAACGAAGACTTATGCTCGTTTAAATACTTTTGAACAATAACTGCGCCCTCATCATCTGATGCGTCAGTCAGTTCTCCATTAATCAGTACAGGAATTGCTTGATTTCCATTCGAAGATGATCCTGCGAATGAAAAACTTGATACCACAAGGCATACGATTAGAATAAAAAGATAAATTCGTTTTTTCATTACTGTTCCCCCTAAGTGTTTACTTCTCGTCTGTTAGCTCAATCTCACTCATTGTACGACTATACACTTTCATCAATGGTGTACTTCACCCATAACTTCATATTTTTTATAATCTATCAATGAATCTTATGGGCAAGTTAATTATATAGATTTGAATCACGAAAGTAAATGTTTTTTGAATTTTCAGATAAAGAAATCGTTGTCTTTTGTACGACCTTTAACTACAAATAAAAAAGCACCTCGAATACGAGGTGCTACAGTTGCTCAGCGTACTTAACAGTTCTTTTTAAAGACCAATATCTTCATCGCAACTGTTACGTCTAATGACTCATATTCAGCTAGTCGCGCTTGTGTTACTTTGGATGTCTTCCAGTAGTGAGGCGTCATCAACAGGAGTTCTTGAATGCCTTCTTGATCAAGACTTATTTGATAGTTGATGTTTTCTTCTTTGTCTAATTTTAGCTTCTCGCCTTCAATCTCATAACTCGGCTTTTCCTTATCATCGATTTGGGCATAGATGATTTCTCTAAGTTCAATCAAATGGTCTGGATTTGGAAGCAATCTCACAAAATAGCCCTGATCCTTCAAGACTCTTTCGCATTCTTCCATTTTTATCGGACTGAATACCGACAATAGAATATTCAGTGATTCGTTCTCAAATGGTATGAAGAAATTGTTGCCGACAAGCCAAGTCGCTGCATGGTTCTTTTTGCTTGCGATCTTAACAGCATGTTTTGAAATATCCATTCCATAATACTCACCAGTAATATTTTTCGTCTCAAAATGCCTGATAAGTTTGTCAAGATAATAACCTTCACCACAGCCAATATCCAAAATAGAGGTCACCCCATTTGCATTAGGCTCTACCACACATTCTTCAATCACTTCATTGGTTTTTTCTGCTACTTCAAAGTACAAGTCCTTGGACAAAAATGAGTTTCTCGCCTTGATCATTTCAATGCCATCACCAGGTTCCTTACTACCCTTCTGATTACTCATCAGCAAATTGACATACCCTTGCTTAGCAATATCAAACCTATGTCCATTCGAACATTCATATCGCTTTTCAGCACTGTTCTCAATAAGCTTACCCAAACAACTAGGACACCACATACCCATTCGATCACTTCCCATCATCCATCATCTATCATTTATCATCTTTTATTATCGTCTAACGGCATACACCTATCATACCTACTATTTGTATCACAAATCGAGTCGAATTCCAATAAAAACAGCTATCTGTCCGAAGGCAGATAGCCGAAAAATCAGGTTAAAAGATCATATTTAAAACAGCAGTAGCAAGGAGCAACATGAATGCCCCGCCGATTCTAGACGAAATCTGTGCAAACGGCATCAGTTCCATTCTGTTGGCAGACGACAAAACTGCGACATCACCTGTTCCACCCATATTGGCCATACAAAGACCACCGGTTATCGCTGCTTCTATCGGATAGAATCCAGTAAATTTCCCCACGATTCCAGATCCGATAACCGACCCTAAGACCGTAAAGAAAACGAGTACGATGTAGGTGAATGAAAATGCATTGATCACCGCATTCAAGTCTGTATAGGCGACACCTATGCCTACAAGCAGTGCTGGAGTAAAGTTTGCCATGACAAATTTAAACCACTGCGCTGCACTTTCCTCATACTGTTTAGGCATAAGTCCAAACATCTTTACAAGTGCAACCGCTATAATCATAAGGGCATAAGAATGGATTGGAATAAACTTTGCCAGAATGTTTCCAAGTACAAAGAATGTAGTAGCGAGCAATAAGCCGGTTCCCATAGACTTATACGTAATGGCGCTTTCAACTTGCTTACCTTCTGTGACCGCTACTTGATTGATCATCAGTTTACCCTCGCCGCTTAGGCTAGGCATCTTTTTGCCCAATCGATTCAAAAGTCCTGCGATCACAATCGCCATGGCATTACCAAGCGCAAGCGCAGGAACCATTTTGGATAGCATCTCGGCAGGATCAACAGAAAGCGCGTCTCCAAATATCTGAGACAAAGGTACCGCACCGGCGCCCATGCCGCCACCCATAATCGGTAAGGCAACATATAAGATCGCTTCTTTTCCGCCATATCCCATTAAGGATCCTACCAGTCCAGCAAGTCCGAGTGCCGCAACGACACCACCTAAAATTACTGGGAAGTACCTAACCGCAGCGCGGATCAATAATTTTTTATCCATTCCAAGGATACTGCCTGTAATCAGCGCAGCAATGTAAAAGCTTAAAAATCCTTCGCCTTTAATAAAATTCGACATGATGTCACTTGATGCTTCAGGCAATAATCCATAAGTTACAAGTGCTGCCGAACCGAAGATGACTACAATCGGTCCACCACCCAAATAGTCCTTAACAATCGGCAAACGATTTCCGACCTCGTTCAAAATAGCCCCGATAATCATCATTAGCGGAAAAGCACCGATCATTCCTTTAGGTAGCACTCCCATGAATGTGGCACTCAATACCACAAGTGAAACGACGATGAACAGTGGTAACGAAATACCCATAATCTTAAACTGGGTTTTTCCTAATTGCTGGTCATCTAACAAAACTTCTCGAACTGCTGCTCCATTAACGCTCATTGTTATCCCCCTTAGTTTCACATCAACTAAATTCTTGCGACTCCCGTTTCTCGTGCAGCTTTTGCTACTGCCTTCGATACCCGTTCAACAACTCTTGGATCCAGTGGATTTGGTATGATATATTCTGACGACAACTCCACCTCTGAGATGATATCTGCTATTGCTAACGCTGCTGCTATTTTCATTTCTTCGTTGATATCGCTTGCGCGAACATCTAGGGCACCTCTGAATATTCCAGGAAAAGCCAAGACATTGTTCACCTGATTTGCAAAATCGGATCTGCCGGAACCAACGACTACAGCACCTGCCTCTTTTGCAAGATCTGGCATGATTTCTGGTATAGGATTCGCCATTGCGAATACAACAGCACCGCTATTCATGCTAGTGATCATTTCCTTGGTCACAACATCAGGAGCAGATACGCCTATGAATACATCAGCACCCGACAAGGCCAAAGCCAAGTCACCCTTTACATTGTGTATGTTGGTCATCTCAGCCAAGCTTGTTCTTAATACGTCGTGGGTTTCATCACCCCTATGTAGAATACCTTCTTTACCGCACACAAGAATATCCTTAGCACCCATATTGAGTACCATTTTTGTGATAGCCGATCCGGCAGCGCCAGGTCCGTTTATCACCACTCGGACATCCTTCCATTCCTTTTTTACCACTTTAAGCGCATTGACAAGACCCGCAACCACTACGATCGCTGTACCGTGCTGGTCGTCATGGAATACTGGAATATCAAGTTCTTTCTTTAACCGTTCTTCAATTTCAATACATCGCGGAGCCGAGATATCCTCAAGATTGATTCCACCGAATGTCGGCGCGATTTTCTTTACAAGATCGACAATCTCATCTACATCTTTCGTCTCAATGCACATGGGGAACGCGTCTACATCTGCAAACTTCTTAAACAGTACCGCCTTGCCTTCCATTACAGGCAGCGCGGCTTCTGGTCCAATATCACCAAGACCGAGTACCGCTGTACCATCCGATACAATCGCCACCAGATTCCCTTTTGAGGTGTACTTATATACCTCGTCTTTTTTTTCAGCAATTTTCCTGCATGGTTCTGCCACACCAGGTGTATAAGCGATACTTAAATCATCCTTATCATTTAGCTCTACTTTTGAACTAATTGATATTTTCCCCCTTTTTTCTTCATGAAGTTCCAATGCCAGCTTCGAATAATCCATTACACACTCCTTCTAAAGCGTTTACAAATTGCCCCTACCACCGTCAGTATAGCTAAGCAAAAAGCTCATGTCCGTTTATGCAAATTTACAAACTCTTTTTAAAATAAAAAAAACTCTGACATAGAAATGTCAAAGCCTCATCTTATTTTCTATACTTGTATTTAAAAGAAGGTCTTCCTCTGGTTCCATAATTCATTTCAATCTCAACTTCATCCACCGACGCCATATACTCAAGGTAGCGCCTGACCGTCACATTCGACATCGCAAGCTCTTCTGAAATGGTTTCGATATCCACAAACCTATCTGTGTATCTTTCTACAGATTTTCTAATTCTATCTAGTGTTTTTTGGTGTAGCCCTTTCGGTAATGCGTATACAACCTGTTTCTCATCTCGTAATAACATTTTGTCGATTAAGCTCTGTTCTACCACCTCATTAGATTTTAAGGTATCCACCCTGCTTTTATATTGTATAAGAGACCGTTTCAAACGCTCAAATTCAAATGGTTTAACAAGATAATCAAAGACACCGAACTTCAGTGCTTGTTGCACCTGTTCCACATCCTTTGAAGCAGTCACAAGTATCAGATCCGACTGAATGGATTCACGACGCATTTCATCAATAAGTTTCAAACCGTCCATCTTTGGCATGTAGATATCGAGTACAACAAGGTCGATATTACTAGTCTTAAGCATTTCAAGCGCTGTTACCCCGTCGTTTGCAACTCCAACTACTTCAAATCCATTCAAGTTCTCCACAAAATTCATATGGATCTTTGCCAACATCGGATCGTCTTCAACTACAAGCACCCTAATCATTTAAATCTCCTCTACTGGAAAAGTCACCGTAAATGTACTGCCTTCACCAACCTCAGAATCCACTTCGATTTTACCGCCCAATCGAATCACATTCGCGTTAACGATATCAAGGCCAATACCGTTACTACCAGGTTTTGTCGAGTATCCACGCCTGAATATTCGGCTAATCTGACTAGCTTCTATACCAACTCCATTGTCAGTGACCTGGATAATGATCTCAGGTCCAAGATCATTTAAATACACATCTACCATTCCATTAGACTGATTCGAACGCTTAATCGCTTCAATGGCGTTTTCAATCAAGTTGCCGATGATAATAATGACAACCTGAGAACCAAGTCTGTCATCTACTTGCTTAAAGGAACTGTCCTCTGACAAATAAAGCTTCACACTCTCTTCTTTCGCTCTATTGAGCTTGCCTAAAAGCAATGCGCTGATCATCGGGTTTCCAATCTTCTCTACAACCATCTCATGAATCATATCATGTGATTCTTTAAGGTCTATGATATAAGCCTTTGTGCTGCTATCATCCCCCATTTCCAAAAGACCCATAATGACATGAAGTTTATTCATGAACTCATGCGTGTTTGCGCGCAGCGCTTCAATGATTTGCTTAACACCGGTTATCTCCTCTGCCATGGCGACGACTTCTGTCCTATCCCTGAATGTACCGATTGCACCGACTATCCTGTTCCCTTCTAAAACCGGAACGCGATTAGTCATGACATGGGCGCCATTAATCTTTTGTCCTCTATCGTATTCTGCGACTCCTGTTTCAAGCACCCTAAGCAGTTTGGACGTTGGAAAAAGTAAGTTGATATGTTTGCCGACAACGTCGGTATCCTTAATTCCCAGTATTTTTATCGCAGAATCATTCATCATCGTAATAAGCCCCTTATCATCGATAGCAAGAATTCCTTCATGCAGCGATTTCAACATCGCATTTTTTTCTCTATACAACTGCACGATTTCATGGGGTTCAAGTCCCAATAGATTATCCTTTATGATAATCGCAATGACTATAGCACCCATACTCCCAAAAACTATGCCAATAAGCGTATAAATGATTATATTTAGCTCCACATTACGTCTGGCGAGTAAAACATCGTCAAACAGATGTGCTGCCATAACAAAACCGACCTGCTCATTTTGATAGTAGACAGGGGCAAATGCTCTCACAGAACGTCCTAACGTTCCAGTAGCAACCGATGTGTACTTTGCACCTTCACTGATTACTTTTAGCTCATCTCCACCCACAAATCGCTCACCAAGCCGATCGCTATTGGGATGTCCAAATCTAATGCCTTCCATATCCGCTATGGTGATGATTTCTACATCAATCAAACTCTCAAGTTGATGTTCAACGTATTGTTGAATTGCTTGCTCGTTTTTCTCATACAGGTTCTTTTGAATAAGAGGTGTATCCGCTATGATTCCAGCTACATTATAAAGGTCTGATTCAATTTTTTCTTCTAGTCTGACAAATTCAAACCGACTAACAAAATAACTACTGATTCCAGTTGAAAAAACGATTAGGAACATGATCAGAATCGTTAATTTCAGCTGTAGCTTTATCGGATTTAATCGCCTAAATTTCAAATTCATCACTCTCCCCAATTCGCAATTACACCTATTATACCATCAACAAAATTAAAAATGTCATCTCTTTGGATTCTACATAATAAAAACCTGCTTCAAAATGAAGCAGGTTTTGTAAAGTCATTAAGGGTAGACTTAATTCATCCTATTGAATACCAACCGCGTTGAATGCGTCGATAACCGTTGTTACTTCTGCACTTGAGCTACCATAAAGGTCAGTTGCCGATTGAATGGCAGCCGCTTTTAGGGCAGTAAAGTTAGAAGATGGAGTCAGGTAGTTTGTCATACATCTGTAGAATATGTCGGCAGTCTTCTCGATGCTTATACCAGTAACGCTCACGTTATAGTGAGAGCCACCTTCTGCCATCAAGTATGCAGCTTTGTTGATGATACTGCTGTTGATATGAACGCCACCGTTATCTTGTGTTCCTATATATCTTACAGAATAGTGGTCAGGATCTCCCATGATTGTAGGGTCTTCCATTGATCTAAGAGCTACTGCGCCTAGTCCAGGACCAGAAATATCTTCGCCAATCAGGTAATCAGGATCGTCATTGTAGTAAAACTCAACTGCAGTTCCCATAATATCTGATAACGCTTCGTTGATCGCGCCTGATTCATTTTGGTAAATCAAGTCACAAGTGTATTCAGTAACTGCATGAGTCAATTCATGGGCTACAACATCAAGTGCGCCAGACAGTGGATAGAACACGTTTCCATCGCCATCGCCGTACACCATTTGACTGCCGTTCCAGAACGCGTTGTTGTAATTGCGTGAATAGTGGACTGAGGAGATCAATTTAGCATTATTGTTGTCATAACTTCTTCTGTTGAATACATTTAAGTAAAAATCATATACGTCTGATGCGTTAGCATGAGCGCTCACAGCTGGTGCGTCATAAGCAGCACCCAAGTAGTTATCATAATCTGTCCATAAGCTACCAGGAGTTCTTGTTCTGTACGCTGCGTCATATGTGTAAACACCGTTACCTCTTGTACTGTCTACAAGTAGATAAGAACCGCTTGATTGTAACGCTTTAAACGTTCTTAGTACGCCATTCACATCGATACCGCTACTGTCCACTGTGATGCCTGAAGAAGGCTTAACAGGTTTTGCAGTATCAAGTTTGTTGTATTTATTAATTACAGAACCCTTGTCGGCACTTACATAGTAGAACCATCTTCCAGCTTCAGGTTCCATGTAGCTAAGTTCGATCTCGTACGCAAGAGCTGCGCCGTTTTCGTCAACAACATAAACAAGTTCTGCAGAAGGTTTATTTTCAAAGACAGGTGTAACTGTCAAATCGCTAATTGCGATATCTACCGCTTTATTAGCGTTGACTTTTTTACCGGCTCTTACGTTTTTCTCTTTAAGTAATTGACCTGCTAAAGATGTCATGATTCCGTTTTCGTCGATGTTTGCAACTTGCTCAAAACCAACAACTGGGATACCGTCAATTGTTTGTTGAAGTCTAACAATTGTGTTCCCATTTTGCTTTTCAACGTGCTTCACCTTGAAACCATGGTTTTCTTTAAGTTTGTAAGCAGACTTGTTTCCGTTCAAATAGTTTTGAACGATTACTGCAGCTTCATCATTCGAAGCGTCAGTTAATTCACCGTTAATAAGAACAGGAATCGCTTGATTACCGTTCGAAGTTGCTCCAGCAAATGAAAAACTAGATGCCACAAGGCATAATGCTAAAGCAAAAATAAAAATACGTTTTTTCATTGATGTTCCCCCTAATCGATTTCTAAACTTAATTCATTTCCCCTTAATGACAATTTACCCTTCTCAACATTACTGTACTACAAATTAATATAGTACATCAAAAAACACAATTCCTAACTATTGCAAACCGTTGAGTAAGAAAGATGTGGTGGTAAATCCTCTTTACCTGCAAATTGACCTTGAGTATTATCATTTGATAATATCTGTGGAAAAATGCAGATTGCTGAAATAATAACCAATAAGATTGCTGCTCTTTTCATAAAAATTCCTCCTAAGATTGTTTTACCCGATTTAGTAATAGATTTAGAACTAACTATAGGATACAATTAAATCAACCCACAAAACAACTAATCGGTTAGGAGTTTGATGAATATGAATTTCATAGAATACGGTGATTTAGTATTATCAATTAGAAAAAACTGCGGTTTTACAAGAGAGCAAGTTAGAGAAGTAACTGGTATTTCTATTGAAACATTAAGAAGAATAGAATGTGGAAAACCGGAACCTAAGCTATCCACTTTGGATAAACTTTCTTTCTTATATAAGGTTGACTTGATTGAACTATTGACCAAAACAAGAATCCCTCTTGATTTCTTTTCTGAGGATTTGATTGATGAAATCATTAACAAGATGACCAATATGGAATATGAAGAACTAAAAGTGATGATTCAAAAAATCATCGAAAATATGCTTTGTGATAAAAGTACAACACCAACTGAAAAAAAATTCTTTAACGACTTTTTAAATTCAATCACATTGGTCGAAATAAGCGAAACAAAAAACCTTACAAAAAACATCATTACTCTTGAAAATATTCTAATTGGTTTAAGCAGTAATCGAAAAACGATGTTATCTGACCAATATTTTTACACGATAGAACTTATTACAGCAATCGCTCTTATGATTCAATACCGACGGAATAATCAAAACACAAAAGCGATTAGAATCATCCAGCAATTGCTATATAAAACCAAGCAATACCCATACTTAAATAAGCGTCAAATTAATTTTCTTGGATCATTATATTTGAATTTAAGTTACTCCTATCACATAATGGATGAACATGACGAAGTTATCCATGTTGTAGATGAAGTATTACTTGATAAGAAATTGGCTTTTACTACAACCCTTTTATGTGATCTACTAACCAGAAAAGCAATCGCACTATATCACCTTGGGGATGATTCATACTACGACATCCTGACCAGTGCGATAATCATCGCACCACCTACCAGATCAAGATTTATCAAGTCCATGATTAAAAGCCAATACAATATTACACATCATTTATGCGATGCAGATTGATCTTAAGACGGATATCCTCCTTGAATAGTAATACTACCGATGGGTATTAATATACTGTGCAATCGTTGTAAAAAAGTTTTACAAGGAGTTGATTTTTGTGAGTATTAAAGATAAGTATCAACTATCCGTCATCAACATCTTACTAAACATGCTACAAGCAAAAAAAGCCGAAAAATTGAACGATGAGCAATTGAATGAGCTTCAACAAAGGCGGCTAGCTAAATTGTTAAAGCATGTGATGGACCACTCTGAGTTTTACAAAACATTTTATGAAGAGCATGGAATCACTGTGGACAAAATTGAGTCTGTTAAAATTCACGATCTCCCTATCATCGATAAAGAGCTCATGATGAAGAACTTTAATCGGTTCGTCTGTGACAAGGGTCTTAAAAAGAATGATCTAGAAAAGTTTTTAAGTGACCCTGAGATGTCAGATAGCAAATACGATGGTATTTACGAAGTGATACACACATCCGGTTCATCAGGCAGTCCTGGAATTTATGTATATGGTCCAAATGACTGGTCCCTGCTAAAAGCGATCGTGATCAATCGCGTGTCAAAAAACAAATTCCATCTTTTTAAAAAGACCAAACTCGCCTATATCGGACTAATTGACGGTCACTATGCGGGAATCAGTTTGACCAAAGATGCGCCAAAGCTTTTATTTGATTTTCTTCCAGTGGATATCGGCAGACCTATAAAAGAATCAGTTGAGAAACTCAATAAGTACATGCCCGAAAGCCTAAGCGGCTATGCTTCTGGTGTATATCTTCTCGCACTTGAGCAATTGGAAGGCCGCTTAAATATTTATCCGTCAAGAATCTTATGCTCTGCAGAAACGCTGACCGATCAGATGGCGAAGACCATCCATAAGGCCTTCGGCATTAAACCGATCAATTTCTATGCAGCTACAGAATCAATCGGAATGGCTTCGCAGTGCGACCTGCATGATGAAATCCATCTTTTTAACGATTGGCATATCTATGAAGTGATAAAAGAAAATGGCGAACCTGCAAAGCCAGGTGAAATCGGACACCTAGTCGTTACAACTCTATATAACTACACGCAACCGCTTATAAGGTACAAGATGCACGATGAAGTCGTTTTAAGCGACAAGACCTGTTCGTGTGGATGGTCTTTTCCTTTAATCAGCAGAATAGCAGGGCGTGAAGAGGAACAACTATGGTTTGAAGATTCAAGCAGCAATAAGGACTATCTGCATCCTACTATTTTTATCGAATTCTTTGTCATAGGCCTTGAAAAACTGCAGGTCGTTCAAGTGGAGCAAAACACCTTACAATTGAATGTGGTCATCACAGGTGATTCGGAGATTGTCATCTCAAAAATCATAAAAAGAATGGATGATATTCTCGATAAAAAGGGATTTGGCTCTTACGTGAAATTCAGTATAAACATCGTCGATTCGATTCCGAATGATGAAAAAACAGGAAAATACCGATTGATTATTCCCTTAAAAACTAGCCTATCATCATAAGCTAATCCTGACCTTAGATCAACTTGATTTGAGGTCTTTTTATCGTAATCGCTCACCTATTAGAGCGCAATCTTTAGTTATAGTCAAACTTTAATAGTTTATACTTAAACAACTTTTGATATACTGAAAGCAGTTGAAGATCACAGGATAAAGGAGCTTTCTATGACCATAAAATTAATGACTCAAAATGAACTAAGTGATTTTTTAAGCTACTGTGAAACCTATCGTTACGCGCATGATGAATCCTTTCTAGACGAAGAGGAAATGGCGGAATTTACAGTAAACGAAAAAGATCCTACCTATTTGCTATATAATGAAGACAAGTTAATTGGTGTATTATCCATTATGTATGACGATTACTATGTAGCCGGTCAAAAGGCACGTATCAGAATTTTTCACTGCATCGAAGATATCCGAGAACACTATCAACTCCTGCTTAGCGCAGCGCTTCCAGTTGAATTTGACATTGACCGTCTAGAAATGTTCTTACCGGACAAAGTGTCTGGAGTCCAAGACATTGTAAAGGATTTAGGCTTTAGCTATTATAGGACTTCGTATGTGATGGTTCGTAAAGGCAAAGATCGTGTGACTGCGAATTTTCCTGTCGGATATGAACTTAAGCCTCTAGTCGTAGACAGAGACGAAGAAGCATATGCATTTATAAGAAATAAAGCCTTTGAAAATCTGAAAGGCTCTCAAACGCCTATTAACAAAGAAATTGTCCACAAGCTATTTAATGATAAATGGCTGCTCAAAGAAGGTATGCAGCTCTTGTGGTACAAGGATTCACCTGTCGGGGTCTTAAGAATGATACACGAATCCGATGATACTGGCGAATATAGCTTTGTAGCTCCAATCGCCCTTCTGCCTGAACATCAAGGCAAAGGCATAGGCAGAGAACTGCTAAAAGCAGGAATCGAACTCGGTCAGCAAAACGACCTTAATGATTGCATGCTCGTCGTAAATGCCGAGAACGAGCAAGCCTTATCGATGTATCAAAAATCAGGGTTCGAGACTCTCGAGTCTGTAAGTTGCTTCGTCTTCAACCTATTAGATGAAGATCAAGTACTCGACCATGCGATTTTTCTGATGGACGCTGACCGTATCAAAGACGCTCAAGAGTATATAGAAGAAAATCAAACCAAAACAAAAGGGCTGATTCGAGGGCAAATAGATAACTTCAGATACTGCCTAGCAGCACTAGCAGGTAAAAAGGAGCTCGCCCTTGATATCCTCCGCAGCACCATCGAGGAAAAAGGAAACTGGTATCGTCCGGTGGTTTTTGAGGATGACGACCTGACAAGCCTACAAGGCGACTCCGAGTTCGAGCGCCTTAAACATTTAAATGAACTAAAATACAAGGATGCACTTGTCAATTCAAAGCCTGTTGCAACTTGGTCAGAGAAAAAGGCCGACAATATCCTACTAGCGATGCATGGCAATCAACAAAACATAAGTCATGCAAAAAAACAATGGGATGCTCTGGCTTCGGATTCACTGCAAGTAGAGTACTTGCAATCCTCAGACATCGATTCTTTTTTATTGTACCGCTGGGAGAACGAAGGTTCTGCTCCAGATCAAATTCACAGCGCTATCAATGCAATGGACTGGGATGCCTATTCCAAAAGAACCCTAGGTGGATTCTCCGCAGGGTGCAATGCAATCGCGCGTGCCGTTGCCGAAAAACAAGTACATGCAGACAGACTTGTATTAGTTGGACCTTGGCTTCCTAGTTTTTACACTAAAGGCTTCGAACCACTGTTTGAACCGCTCAAACTATCAAAAGTGCTCATCGTCTGCGGTGATTTGGACAATGACTGTCTGCCTCATGCAAAAGCATTGCACAGCGCCCTTACAGAAGCCAACATCGATTGCCGTTTGGAAATTGTCGAAAATATGGGGCATGCATTCCACAAAGGGTTCGCTAGCCTTGTTGAGGAATGGATCTAAGTGAAACTTCTATGAAAACAGCCCACTTCAGAGTAGTGAAAGTGAGCTGTTTTTTTCATTTATGTAAAGAAAAACCGAGAGATGTACCTATTTCTTAACATCCATGAAGACCTCTTCATATGTGATTAATCAACAAAAGCTAGGGGTATAAATGAGTTGATAAAGCGGCCATTCTTTATTGTGCAGTTCCACTAATCATAATTGACGCTTTTAAATTATCTAGCACATTGTTTTATTTGAACCATCATAATTACAGTAAGAATTACAAGTGGACTACTCTCTATTGATCTGATGTCAGAAAGTGGCTAAAGAGATGGAGGTATTCTTATGAAACACATCAATTTTATTATCGCTCTACTGTTATTGCCGATACTTACCCTATCATGTTTTGCAATAGGTGGTATTCAAGTACCAGATGATATGGATCTTGAAGAATTAACAAGTATCGAAGAAGAATCAGTTCCACTAGCTATTCCTGATTTTGTCATCTTTAATAACCTGAACGCTTCGCACCTTGGTGGTCTTATGGTACCTGATGACTTATGGGGTGGGGCACTAAGTAAAGGTCAAATGATCGATATCGAGCCATCACGCCCCCCTTTGAGCGCCCTTAACTTGGACTTACCTGGATCAGAATTGATCAAACTTGTAAACCTAGGCCACCTCGGTGGTGTGCAAGTGCTTACAGACATGTGGGACAGTGAAGACTATCTTGATGAGGTCAACAAAAACCATCTCGGTGGTTTTCAAATCGAAGAGTAACGCTTATTTTTTTCAGTAAAAAAACGCCAAATCCTTATGGATTTGGCGTTCGTTTTTAGGGTTATAACATAAATTTCCTAATCACATGCGCTACACCATCCTCTTCATTGGACAACGTCACATAATCAGCTGCTGCTTTAAGGTCATCTGTTGCATTTTTCATAGCTACGCCCAATTGTGCATATTCAATCATCGCAAGATCATTCCCTTGGTCTCCGACGCAAATGACTTGGCTTTGTTTCAATCCAAGCTTGGTGGCGATCGCATGCACACCGGCACCTTTATTTACTCTCGGATCTAAAAACTCCAAAAAGAAAGGAGCACTTCTTACTACCGTGTACTTGTCTTTCACCCATTGTGGCAGTCTTGAGATGGCATCTTCGAGAATCTCAGGTTTATCTACAAACATGACTTTCACGATCAGTGTGTTTTCAGACACTTCCCCCACTGGCATTTCGATAATGGGAATTTGATTGATCTGTGACTCGATTTCAGTATAGGCATTGTTCTTTGGTGTGATCACACTATTCTCTGTCAGGGCGTGTATATGGACACCAAGTTCCTGACTTAATGCGAATAGTTCTTTGAATGCATCAAGGTCAAGTGGTACATCAAGCAGTACATGATCCCCTTTTGTACTTTGAACAAGGGCTCCGTTATAAGTCACCACATAGTCATGTTCATCCAACAAGTCCAGTTCATCAATATAACGCTTGATTCCATGCAGCGGTCTCCCGGTTGCAAGCACTACTTTCTTCCCTATAGCCTTTAACGCTTCAATAGCGTCCAATGTCATTTTAGAAATGTTCTTATCTTCATTTAGTAAAGTTCCATCCATGTCAAGTGCGATTAGCTGATACATCATTTTCCTCCAGATTGTCTCAAACGTACTTAGCCATTATATACAGATACTCGTTTAAGTACAATTGGGGTAATTGACATACTTTTTAGGAATTATGTCAGCGAATCCTGATGGAATGATTATTTGATAAACTCAGCAATTTCCTTGACTGCAATGGCCTGTTGTTCACTTCGTGAAATCACAGCTGTACCATCACCTTCCTGCTCGCCGTAGTTTCCGAAGTAAGCATGGTTTCCACCGACAATTTCAACGACCTTTTCAGTCGTTTCAAGCTTTGCAAGATCGAGCATGATGTCTTCACTACCATAGACCACGAGCACATTTTCCTCTTTTTCATTCAGGGGATAGGCACCCAAAAGAATCAAGCCATCCACCTTCTCGCTATTGTCTTCCATATAGCTACTTGCCATCGCCCCACCTAATGAGTGCCCTGCAAGGTACCATCTTTCCATTTGCGGAAAATCGCCATAAATCTTGTCAGCCGCGTTTACATCAAATACCGCAAGATTCATCGGCATCTTCACCAAGACACATGTGTAACCCTGATCAGAAAGCTGCTTAAGTAGTGGCAGATATGCGACTGCTTCTACCTTTCCACCTGGGTAGAATATGATACCGGTATGTGCGTCATTATCCTTACTTGGATAAATGACGGTTGTGTTCTTGAGCACTTCTATCCTATTCTCTGCTTCTTGCATCAGCTCGTTAACATCCTCACTCGCTCTGTAATAATCAAGTGTGTAGATATAAAATCCGCCTATCGCCAAAATCAAAATCAAAATGATACCGAAAAGTAGGCTTTTTACAATTTTGATTGCCTTCGACTGACTGCTAAATTTTCTCATACTTCCTCCAGTGGCTTAACCTATCGCCTCTACTATTTTTATGATCGACATCTTGTAAACAAGTTCTGCACTATAAGTGAACGTCAGATCGACATGTCCAAAATTCGCAAATCTTCCATCATTTATCGCTTTGACAATATGGTTATGCGCCTGATACGCACCCTGCACAAGAGAATCCGATTGATTGACCGCAGTCTCCACCCCTACAAAGATACCCTTGTCGGCAAGATCGAACGCTTTCTCGTTTAACTTGACCGCCATCACATTGTTCAGCTCCGTAATTTTTTGTCGAACGGTTCCGTCAACCGGTATTCCCTTCTGGATACATGCCTGCTCGATAATCTGCTCGATAAATGAGATCAAATGGCTATGTACACCGACAACCATCACATAATCATAAGTCGTGTTCTTACTAAAACTCATTCGGTGCTTTCTGATTTTATCAACGTACTTCTCCAGCCGATGAACAACAGATGTCATATTAGGATTTTGAGGTAATACAACCTGCTTGATCATGAACTTTGCAAGTTCATCGTATTCATCCACATCAATTCCTAAAAAATCGACCTTCTTGGTCTTTACCTTGTTCCTGCCATCTAGCTCATAGGATTTCATTGCTTCTTGCATCGCATGATAATCAAAATCCACTAGCTCGATGCCAGAAAAATGGCTACTAAAAATCGTCAGGTCGATATCGTTGCAATACCCTGCTCCAAAAATAGCGATCGTCGTATCCCTATCCGTATTATTAACAATGAACTCAGTAAGCTCCTTACGGTAATCCATCCAAAGTTCTTTTGCATCATCCATAACCCGCTCTTTTTGTAATTCCTTCAATAGTTTCATCTTCTACACTCCATCTGCCAATCTCAACTAGGTGTTTTACTTTTTAGTCTACTATTATTATGTCAAATAATCGTCGAATTGCAAATGGTAGATCGAATGATTTGACTGTAATTTCCGTAACACCGATTAGTTTGTCTAATAAAGGTTATAAATTGACTATACGATAAACGAAATTTTTAAAACAAGGAGAAGCCATGAGAAAAATCAGTTTTGAAAAATTACATACCTATATGAAGGATGTCTTTATAGCCGTTGGACTAAGCGATGAAGACGCCACTCTTTGCGCCGATGTGCTGATCGCATCTGACATGCGCGGAATCGACTCGCACGGTATAGGAAGACTAAAACCGATCTATATCGACCGAATCATGGGGGGAATCATCAATCCCTTGACTGAGATCGACATCATAAGAGATGGTCCGACAACCGCGGTACTCGACGGCAACAACGGTATGGGACAAGTCGTGTCTAAAAAGGCCATGAAGATGGCGATCGACAAGGCAAAAAAATATGGAATGGGCATGGTGGCTGTCAGAAACTCAAATCATTATGGAATTGCAGGTTATTATGCCACCATGGCGACAGACGAGGGGCTCATAGGAATCACAGGCACCAACGCCCGCCCATCCATCGCTCCCACCTTCGGTATCGAAAACATGCTCGGAACCAATCCGCTTACCTTCGGTATCCCTACAGACGAGGCGTTTCCCTTTGTACTCGACTGCGCGACCTCAATCACACAGCGCGGTAAGATAGAAGTGTATCAGCGACTTGGAAAAGACTTACCAAAAGGTTGGGTGATCGGTGAAGACGGTGAGCCACGCACCGATACTGATCAGGTACTACTTGATCTGGTGACAGGCGGAGCGGCCCTTGCCCCTCTTGGCGGTATAGGAGACGAACTTGGCGGTCACAAAGGATATGGCTACTCGACCGTAGTCGAAATCCTATCTGCAGCACTGCAAGGTGGAGCTTTCCTGAAAGCCCTATCCGGTCATGATAATGGTAAAAAGGTACCCTACCGTTTAGGGCATTTCTTTATCGCAATCGATGTGAACGCCTTCACAGAACTCGACGATTTCAAAAAAACGACTGGAGAGATACTAAGAGCCTTGAGGGCTTCTAAGGTAGCTCCTGGTCATGACCGTATCTACACGGCGGGAGAACAGGAATACCTTGCATTTGTAGAAAGGGACGTCAGCGGTGTTCCTATCAATGAGGCGCTCGAAAAGGATATGCAGGCAATCAAAGATCTGCTTGATGTAGAGATTCCCTTCTAAACAGACAAAGCTTTTTCAGGAGTAGACACTCATACCTGAAAAAGCTTTTTTCATGGCTCAAACGCATGTAAATGACCGATAATGTCGCTCCCACTAAGACGTATTACGGCTAACATGTTATAATATTAGTGCCAATTGGGGGTTCTTATGATAAAAAAATTAAGCCATTACTCATTACAAGTTAAGATCGTCTTGTTTTTCATTACAACGTCATTATTGCTTTCTGTGACACTTGGTTATGTATTCCACAGGAATATAGCGACTACCGTACTCGTCTCAAAAAATTCCGAAATGCGCACCCTCGCAGAGGAAACTACCAACAAAATCGATCGCTTCATCTTTGAAAGAACAGCAGACATCCAGGTAATCGCCGATTCAAAATTGATTACAATGTCAGGTATCGATCCGACAACCACCGAGGATTACATTAAAAGTGTGGTGAAGGCATACAAGACCTATGACGGCATATTCGCTCTCGATACTTCTGGTAAGGTGCTCGTTACAGTCGGTGATTCAATCGATACGGCCGCATATTCCTCACTCGTACCCGATTCCAGCCTAGAAAAGCCCTACATATCCGATCTGATCTCCCTAGCGGATTCAGATCAGCATGTCATGTTTTTCAGCGCCCCGCTCTATGACACGAATAACAATCATGTCGGATCGGTCATCGCACAGATGAACGACACCTCAATTTCTGACATTGTGTCCAATGTACGATTCGGAGACAAGGGCTATGCCCAGCTGATCTCATCGAGTCAAAACAAAGTCCGTATGACAGGCGGTGACATAACTGGCGAGTCACTCACCTATACCGCCGAACTGAAAAAGTACGATACGCAAGCTGACACCTGGTACTTGGTCCTGCATCTGCCAGCAAGTGAAGCCAACAAGATCATCGACGATATAGAAATTTACTTCCTATTGGTTGTCGTCATCTCCCTGTTAGGCTTATCGCTATTATCCTTTATCGTTTCCAGGCGCATCACAGCACCCATCAGGTCTTTGCAGGTCAAACTGAATATGTTGCTAACCGACAATAAAAAGTATACAAACTACATCAAATCCAGTGATGAGATCAAACATCTGACCCATTCCTTTGACATTCTCTTTGAAGAAATGAATTTCATGCTTCAAAAGGTACTTGAAAAGTCTGGTGAAGTCGCATTTATAGAGGGCATCAAGAACAGCATGTCCTCCCTAGTCGAACAGCTTCCACGGGGAATAATCACACTCGACAACAAAGGTGAAGTACTCTCTGTAAATGCAATCGCCTCTGAGATTTTGGGTATCAAAGCGGATCTTCTGATCGGCAACCTGCTATCAAAAACCGATTCGCTGATTCATCAAAACTTCAAATCCATTTTGCAAGAAGCCGTAAAAAGCGACTACTCCATCAATGATCAGATCGTCTATCTCGAAAAGGCCAACCATCAACTGATTCCTGTTGTTATCAGTACCATGAGACAGACTGACTTGCACGATACACTCATCGGACTCACCGTCATCATCGAGCTATACGATGAAAAAATGAAATTTGAGAAGAACATCGAAAAAGCGAAAAAATTATCGGAACTCGGTGAGTTGACCGCAGGTGTCGCACATGAAATCAGGAACCCATTGGCTTCTATCAAAGGGTACGCACAGTTTGTGCTGATGCAAATGGATAAAGAGAATCCCTTTTACTCTGAAATCGAAATCATCATGTCCGAATCAGACCGTCTAGACAGGATTATCGAACGCTTCATCAACTTTTCAGAACCACATAAGCCCACTTTTTCAAAGTATTCCATCAATAAACTGATCGAAGACACCATCCATCTGATCGGCTTTGATTTTGAATCAAGAAATATCGCTGTCAACACCGATTTTGGTGAGCAAACTACGATCGAAATCGATCATGAGCAGCTCAAGCAGGTCTTGATCAACCTTATTATAAATAGTGTGCAATCTATGCCTTCCGGGGGCCAGCTTAACTTCAGTACAAGCCTTGACTTTAAGTCGCAGCGTGTCATCATCAGACTTTCCGACACCGGAGAAGGGATTTCACCTGACAACCTTGAAAAAGTATTCACTCCTTTTTTCACAACCAGAAATTCCGGATCGGGGCTGGGGTTATCCATCTCAGCAAGAATCATTGAAAACCATCATGGGGAATTCGATATCCAGAGCAGGATTGATCGTGGTACAGTAGCAACCATCCGATTACCAATACAACAAAAGAAGGAGATATCATGAGCAAGATAAGAATTTTAGTGGTAGAAGACGAACTCCACTTACGTGACCTGGTGGTTAAAGTCCTAAAAAACGAAGACTATCATGTCGAATCTTCAAAGGATGCCGAAGACGCCCTACAGCTTCTTGAAGACACCTCCTTTGATATTGTCATCACAGATCTGCGCCTGCCTGGAATATCAGGCATTGAGCTTCTTAAGAAGATTAAACAGGTCGATAAGGATATTGTTGTGATTCTGATGACCGCCTTTGCGACTGTTGAGACGGCTATCGGTGCTATCAGAATGGGCGCATTTGACTATATCAGAAAGCCCTTTGACATTAACGAACTCACAGCGGCAGTCTATAAGGCAAAGCTTCTGCTCGAAGCCTCCTCACCGAGTATGATCTACTCCGAAGACATCCCCAACATTCTGGTCTCACATAGCGAGCCTATGAAAGAAGTAATCGGTCTGATAAAAAAAGTTGCGGCAAGTATGGCTACTGTCTATATCAACGGCGAAACAGGTGTCGGCAAGGAACTTGTGGCAAATGCCATACACGCCTCCTCAAATCGATATGATAAACCCTTCATTAAGGTAAATTGTTCCGCTTTCCCTGAAACGCTTTTAGAGAGTGAGTTGTTCGGTTATGAAAAAGGTGCCTTTACAGGAGCTTTTGCGAGAAAACTAGGTCGCTTTGAGCTTGCCAACACAGGTACTATCTTTTTGGATGAGATCGGTGATATCTCTCCACTCATTCAGCTTAAGCTTTTAAGAATCATTCAGCAAAAAGAATTTGAACGCTTAGGCGGCACTGAAACAATCGCGCTGGATGTCAGAATCATCACAGCGACCAATAAGGATTTAGAAGTCATGGTGAAAGAAGGTTCATTTAGAGAAGACCTCTATTACAGATTAAACGTCATCCCACTTCATATGCCATCGCTACGTGAACGACAGGATGATTTTGAAACACTGGTTCAAACCTTTTTAGTCCATATTTCAAATTTCTATGGAACACCCATAAAAAGTATTCAACCTAAGGCGATGGAACTACTTAAAAGCTACAACTGGCCTGGAAATGTCCGAGAGCTAGAAAACATCATCGAGAGACTAGTCGTCATCAGCGAAGGGCAAGTAATTGGCATTACGGACCTACCGGATAAGATCACTCAATCAACCACGCCTGTACAGCCGACCATCCTACTCGATGCTAAAGATTCAATTGAAGAGCATACCATTAAAAACGCGCTCAATCAGACAAACGGCAATATCACAAAAGCAGCAAGTCTTTTAGGCATCAGCAGGCGCTCACTACATCGAAAACTAAACAAATATGAACTTAATCAAGAATAAAGTGAGACACAAATGTCGCAATAGGGCATTTGTGTCTCACTTTATTTATTCTATCCTCACAAGAGGATTACCTTCATTATCAATTTGACAATTAATAAACAAGCAATGAGAACGTTTTCCTTTATTGTTTAAGGCAAGAGCATTATTGGCATGTCAATTGCAATAACCTACTGTGTAATTCTACGTTAAATACTAATCAAAAGGAGGAGACCTTATGGGTTTCGACACAGGCAGTACCGCATTTATGCTCTTATCAACTAGTTTAGTTATGCTGATGACACCAGGACTTGCATTTTTCTATGGTGGACTAGTTGGTAGAAAAAGCGTCTTGGCAATCATGATGCAAAGTTTTGTTTCACTTGGTATCACTACAATCATTTGGTTCACTGTCGGATATTCACTATGCTTTAGTGGCGATGTAGGTGGCGTCATCGGCAACTTCGACATGATGTTCCTAAAAGGAATTTCGATGACCGATGCCTTATCCCCAACAAACAATATTCCCTTACTTGTATTTGTAGCATATCAAATGATGTTCGCAGTAATCACGCCGGCACTGATCACAGGTGCGTTTGCCGAGCGTGTGAAATTCGGTGCTTATCTTGTATTCCAGATAGCCTGGTTGTTCCTCGTCTACTTCCCTTTCACACATATGGTCTGGGGCGGTGGAATTTTAGCTCAGTGGGGTGTTCTTGACTTCGCTGGCGGTATCGTCGTTCACGCTACTGCTGGTATGGCTGCACTTGCCTCTGTTTTCTTTGTAGGCAAAAGGACTGTCAAGTCACACGAACCACATAGTATCCCGCTTATCGCAATCGGTACCGCGCTACTTTGGTTTGGATGGTACGGATTTAACGCAGGTAGTGAATTAAGAGTCGATAGCGTCACAGCAGTCGCATTCTTAAATACGGATATTGCAGCATCGTTTGCAGCAATCGTATGGCTGATCATCGAATGGACCGAGACTAAAAAGCCGAAATTTGTAGGCTTGCTTACAGGTGCTGTAGCAGGTCTTGCCACAATCACTCCCGCAGCAGGCTTTGTTACACCTCAAGTAGCAGCACTAATCGGTATCGTGGCTGGTCTTGTCTGTTACTTGGCAGTAAAGCTTAAGAACAAACTACAATGGGATGACGCACTAGATGTTTGGGGCGTGCACGGCGTCGGAGGCATTATCGGAGTAGTCATGCTTGCACTATTTGCAAACCAGGCAGTCAACTCATCTGGCGCAAACGGTTTATTCTACGGAGGAACACACTTCTTCTTAGTGGAAATCGGCGCAGTCATCTTTGCAAGCGCGTATGCCTTCTTCATCTCATACGCCTTGCTACATGTCATCAATAAGTTCACGCCAGTCAGAGTCGACGCGCACGATCAGGAAACCGGTCTTGACGAATCGCTTCATGGTGAGAACGCATACCTGATTTAAGCAAAAAACCTTCGAGTAAAAATACTTGAAGGTTTTTTTATTGATTCCTGATTGACTTGAATGAGAAAGGATATCAATAAATCATGGAAAGGAGTATCCCATGAACATTCACGCATCAAACATAAAAGAGTATCTTTCACAACTGCCAGAAGATCGACGCGTCGTACTGGAAAATCTTCGAACCGTCATATTGGAACATCTTCCCGAAGGATTTAAAGAGACTTTAAGCTATAACATGATCGGTTATGTGGTGCCTCACAGCATCTATCCAAAGGGGTATCACACCGACCCTACATTACCCTTACCCTTTATCAACTTGGGATCGCAAAAAAACTATATAGCCATCTATCATATGGGCATCTATGCCGATCAGCAGCTCCATGATTGGTTTGTTACCGAATACGCTAAGCGCTGCAAGTACAAGCTAGATATGGGGAAGAGTTGCATACGCCTAAAAAGAATGGATGATATTCCATATGATCTGATTGGTGAACTGGTCGAAAAAATCACAGTTGATGAATGGGTGACCTCCTACGACTCAATAAAAAGCAAAAGAAACGCTGATTGATTAGCGTTTCTTTTGCTAAATTTGGCTAAGTTTAGTTTACTTCAACCTATTTTCAATCGACTGATAATCTGCTGTGTCATCTCATGAAGCCCTATAAATTCCTTATTGGCTGCGATGTCAGATGTTCTGTACCCACAGTTGAGCGTATCCTCAATCGCACGCTCAATGCTCGATGCCTCTTTATGCATGTCGCACGAGTGCCTAAGCATCATCGCCGCCGATAAGATGGTCGCTAAAGGATTTGCAGTACCGGTTCCTGCGATATCAGGAGCGGACCCATGGATCGGTTCGTATAATCCAAGAGTGCCTATTCCTATACTTGCCGAAGGTAGCATTCCAATAGAGCCAGTGATCATACTCGCTTCATCAGAAAGAATGTCACCGAACATGTTCGATGTCAACAGCACATCGAACTGACTCGGATTTCTTACAAGCTGCATGGCCGCATTATCCACCAGCTGATGGTCAAGGGTGATCTCAGGATAGTCAGCAGCTACTTCAAGCACGGTCTCCCTCCACAGTCTCGAGCTCTCAAGCACGTTCATCTTATCGACATTGGTCACCTTGCCCTTACGTTTTCTAGCGGTTTCAAAAGCGATCCTCGCGATTCTTTGCACTTCGTACTTGCTATAGCGTTCTGTATCATAGGCGCTATCTCCGTCCCTGCCCCTTTCACCAAAGTAAATGCCACCTGTCAGCTCTCTCACCACCAGCATGTCAAAATTGTCGCCGATGATTTCGGGTTTTAGCGGACTCGCGTCCTTCAGCGCGTCAAAAACTTTTGCTGGTCTTAAGTTGCCGTAAAGTCCCAAGGCCTTTCTCAACATCAAAAGTCCTTTTTCGGGTCTTAGGTCTCCAGGAAGATGCTCCCACTGCGGACCGCCGACCGCTCCAAGTAAAACCGCGTCGGTCTTTTTGCATGTCTCGATCGTCTCCTCAGGAAGCGGGTGTCCGTACTTATTGATCGCCGCACCTCCTGCAAGTAAATAACTGTACTCGAACTCATGCCCGAAAATGCCCGCTACAGCATTGAGAACCTCAATAGCGCTGTCCACAATCTCAGGTCCGATTCCATCACCTTTTATCACTGAAAAAGTCTTCTTCATTCCATACCTACCTTTCGCTGCTGATAAATGGGACCAGGCCGCCTTTAATGATGATTTCCTGCATGAACTTAGGAAAAGGTTGTGTCGCATAATGCTCACTCTTTGTGTGGTTTGTGATGACCCCGGTTGCAAAATCCACGGTCAGTTCGTCACCATCTTCAGTGCGCTCAACGGCCTCCTGGCACTCCAAAATCGGTAAGCCGATATTGATGGCGTTCCTGTAGAAGATTCTAGCGAAATTGTTGGCGATCACACATACGATGCCCGATTCCTTAATGGCGATCGGAGCATGCTCCCTAGACGATCCACAACCGAAGTTGTTTTGAGCCAGCATGATATCCCCACGATTCACCTTCTTGATAAAGGACTTATCAATATCTTCCATGCAGTGTCTCGCGAGCTCCTTAGGGTCTGTTGTGTTCAGATACCTCGCAGGTATGATCACATCCGTATCCACATTGTTTCCGTACTTAAAAACGCGTCCCATCAGATCACCCCCATCAGTTTTCTAGGATCAGTAATGACGCCACTTACAGCACTTGCCGCAGCGACTGCCGGGCTGGCAAGATACACTTCGGATTCAGGATGACCCATGCGACCCACAAAATTTCTATTTGTCGTAGCAAGCGCCCGTTCTCCTTTGGCAAGAATCCCCATATGACCTCCAAGGCAAGGTCCGCAAGTCGGTGTGCTTACAATCGCTCCTGCTTGTATGAATGTCTCCAGCAAGCCTTCCTTCATCGCTTGCAGGTATATTTTTTGAGTCGCAGGGAAAACAATCACGCGTACTCCCTTCTTGACTTTTCTGTCTTTTAGGATTTCAGCAGCCGCTCTTAAATCTCCGATCCTGCCGTTGGTGCATGAGCCGATGACAACCTGATCGATCGAAATCATATCAAACTCACTAAAAACCTTTCCGTTTTCCGGCAAGTGAGGGAAAGCGACAATGGGCTCAAGCGCTGATAGATCGATCATCAACTCTTTTTCGTAAACCGCATCCTCATCCGCCTCAAAACATTCATAAGCCTTATTCGAATGCTCATGCACGTAATCAAGCGTGGTGGCGTCGACAGGGAAGATTCCGTTCTTAGCTCCTGCCTCGATCGCCATGTTTGCGATTGTGAAACGGTCGTCCATCGACAAATCGGCAATGCCCTCTCCTGTAAACTCAAGCGACTGATAAAGCGCGCCGTCCACACCGATCATCCGAATGAGATGTAGAACAATGTCCTTGCCGCTCACAAATCGATTTAACTTTCCTTTCAGATGGACACGGATTGCAGCCGGCACTTTGAACCAGCACTTGCCTGTCGCCATTCCAGCAGCCATGTCGGTACTTCCTATCCCTGTCGAAAACGCCCCTAGCGCTCCATAGGTGCATGTATGCGAATCGGCACCGATGATCACCTCACCGGGAACAACAAGTCCCTTTTCAGGTAAAAGCGCATGTTCAATCCCCATCTCGCCGATTTCAAAGTAGTTTGTCACGCCCTGATCATATGCGAACGTCCTCATGCGCTTGCAGTTTTCAGCGGCCTTTATGTCTTTATTGGGTGTGAAGTGGTCCGGAACAAGAGCGATCTTATCCTTATGAAAAACCGACGGTTCACCGATTTTTTCAAATTCCTCGATCGCTACTGGGGTCGTCACATCATTGCCGAGCACCAGACTAAGATCAGCCCAGATGAGTTGTCCCTCTTTCACCGTGTCAAGGCCCGCCGCCTTAGCTAATATTTTTTGAGTCATGGTCATTCCCATGTGCTTCCTCCTTGTGTAAAATGTATTCAATCGAATCGACAAGCGCCATCAGGCTCGCTTCAACAATATCTGTCGATACGCCGACTGTATGCCAGCTTTCCTTACCATTGCTCGATTCGATCAGAACGCGCACCTTGGCCGCTGTAGAACTTTGATTGTCAAGCACCCTGACTTTGTAATCCTTCAGATAGACCCTGTTGAAGTTTGGGTAAAAATCACCGATTGCTTTTCTTAGGGCAATGTCGAGCGCATGCACAGGACCGTTGCCTTCGGCAGCCGAGAACGACTCCTTACCGTCTACATGTATCTTGATCATGCCGGTTGAATTGAGAGCGGTCTTGGCGCTCTCTGCTATGGTCTTGAAGTACTCGATTCTAAACTTTGGATCATACTTGCCAAGCAGCTTCCTGATCACAAGTTCAAAGGAGCTTTCTGCGCCCTCGTACTGATATCCGGCATATTCCAATGACTTCAACTTTTCGAGAATTTCATTGGCTTTGGCCGAACTGCGCTCAACACTCGGATCGATTTTCGCAATCATGGATAGGATGGCGCTCTTACCCGAAATCTCGCTCATCAGAAATCGTCTTTCGTTTCCTACAATCTCTGGATCGATATGTTCAAAACTCTCAGGAAGTTTGGACACGCCATCGATATGCATGCCTCCCTTATGTGAAAATGCCGAAGTGCCCACAAAAGGCAGATTACCTTGAAGCTCCATATTGGACGTATCCGCCACCTGTCTTGTGATCGATGTCAGCAGTTCCAGTGAATCGGCCGGTATGCATTCAAAGCTCCGCTTCACCTGAAGTGCCGGTATGATGCTCGAAAGATTCGCATTACCGCATCGTTCACCGATGCCTGTGAGCGTGCCCTGGATATGGTCGACGCCATGCGATACTGCAAACACACTGTTCGCTACAGCCATTCCTATATCATTGTGCGCATGTATTCCTATGGAAGTCTTAATCGTCTTCTTGACCTGGTCGCATATGCTTGCGACTTCGTCAGGAAAGGTTCCACCGTTCGTATCACAGAGCACGATGGTATCCGCACCTGCCTTTTCGGCGGCTTTAATGCAGTTAAGGGCATAGTAGGGATCCGCTTTATATCCATCAAAGAAATGCTCCGCATCAAAGATGACCTCTTTACCCTTGGCCTTGAAATAGGCCACGGTATCAAAAATCATGCTCAAATTTTCTTTAAGTGAGGTCTTTAAGATATCGGTGACATGAAGGTTCCAGGACTTACCGAAAATCGCAACCACCTCAGTCTGCGCATCTAAAAGGGCTTTGACATTTTCATCGGTTTCAACAGGGATATCTTTTCTTCTGGTACTGCCAAAAGCGCACAGTTTAGCGTATTTTAGCGGCCTTTCCTTCATAATGTCAAAGAAGACCCTGTCCTTCTCGTTAGATCCGGGATTCCCTGACTCGATATAATCGACTTTCAGCTCATCAAGGAGCGACACGATCCTTAACTTATCCTCCACAGAAAAACTGATTCCTTCGCCCTGTGCGCCATCCCTTAAGGTCGAGTCGAATATTTTAATTTTCATACTACACCTGCCTGACAACGATGCGGTTTATCGCATGGATATAAGCTTCTATGCTCGACTTGATCACATCGGTACTAAGACCATGCCCGCGGTAGCATTTATTATCGAATTTAAGCTCAACAGTGGATTCCCCTTGGGCGTCCATCCCTTCTGTCACAGCTTTTATCTGATAAGAAATCAAGGTCGCGTCTATATCCACAATCTTTTTGATCGCGTTATAAGAGGCGTCTATTGGTCCGTCACCGATTGCCGCTTCTTCATAATCTCCGCTGTCGCCTTCTAGCCTTATCGTCGCCATCGAACCGTTATGCGTTCCTGTATGAATGGAGAAGGATTTTAACTTGTACAACTGTTTTTCCTTTACTGCTTCATCGGTAATGATTGCCAAAATGTCCCGCTGATCGATGTCTTTTTTCCTGTCGGCAAGCGACTTGAATGTAGTAAAAGCTTCAGTGATTTTTTCATCAGACAGCTCATAGCCAAGTTCTTTGATAAACTTTACAAAACTGTGTTTTCCGGAGTGTTTTCCAAGGACCAGCTGATTCGACCTGTGTCCCACCGATTCAGGCGTCATGATCTCATAGGTCTCGCTGTTTGAGAGCATGCCGTGCTGATGGATTCCAGACTCATGAGCAAAAGCGTTTTTTCCTACAATCGCCTTATTCGTAGCGACAGGATTGCCGGTGATACTACTTAAGAGTTTGCTGGTCTTTAAAAGCATCTGAGTCACAATCGACGTGTCCAGTCCCAATAGATCCCTTCTTGTTTCAAGCGCCATCACCACTTCTTCAAGCGCTGCGTTCCCGGCTCGTTCTCCGATTCCATTGATGGTACATTCTATTTGTCTCGCCCCATTTTCGATAGCAGAAAGTGTATTCGAAACAGCCATTCCCAGATCATTGTGACAGTGCGTGCTCAAGACGGCTTGATCGATGCTTTTGACATGTTTTTTCAGATAGGTGAATATCTTAGCGATCTCACCAGGAGTCGAATACCCCACCGTATCGGGTATATTGACCGTTGTCGCACCAGCGCCGATGACGCCTTCAATCACCTCTGCTAAAAAGGACAGATCGGATCTGGATGCGTCTTCTGCCGAAAACTCAATATCCTCGCATAGGCTTTTCGCATACCTGACCATCGCAACAGCCCTGTGCTTCACCTCTTCTTTGGTCATTTTCAGCTTGTCTCTCATATGTATCTCAGAAGTCGCTATAAACGTATGGATACGTGGCTTTTCAGCATGTTTCACAGCTTCCCAAGTCCTCGATATATCCGACTCAAGAGCTCTGCAAAGACCGCACACAATTGTTTTCTTCAAGGTCTTCGCAATGGTTTCGACTGCATTGAAATCCCCCTCAGACGCAGCGGGAAATCCCGCTTCGATCACATCAACACCAAGGGATTCCAACTGTTTTGCCATCAATACCTTCTCGTTCAGATCCATCGTGTTGCCAGGCGACTGCTCGCCGTCCCTTAATGTTGTATCAAAGATAATGACACGTCCGTTCATGATTTCCCCCTTACTCAGTCAAACTTGACCGCTTACCTATTCACATCCATATACTCGTCAATCGCTTTACCGGGCGGGACAATCGGATACACATCATGCTCCCTGTTGATTTTGCACTCGATAAACATCGCTTCATTTGTCTTCTTGAATCTACCTTCGATGAGTTTTAGGTCTTCTACACTTTTAATGGCACCTGATCTGATCCCGTAGGCGCTCGCCAGAATTTGATAATCTACAGGCGACTCGTTGCAGGTTTGCGTGTACCGTTTGTCATAAAAGAGTTTCTGCCACTGCCTTACCATGCCAAGCGCCTCATTGTTCATCAGGACGATCATGATGGAAAGACCGTAGCGTCTTACGGTCATCAGTTCCTGATGGTTCATACCAAAAGATCCATCGCCTGTGATCAGCAGCACGGGTTTTTCGGGGTTGCCTACCTTGGCACCAATCGCAGCACCTAGACCATATCCCATCGTTCCAAGACCTCCAGAAGTTAAAAAGCCCTTATCCTGTTTAAAGGAATATGCCTGTGCGGTCCACATCTGATGTTGACCCACATCCGTAACAACGATCGTATCTTCAGGCACCAGTTGGCTGATCATTTTAATCAGCTGCTTTGGATGGTCATCCTTGTCAATTGCCGATTCAGATTCCGACTGAAGCGCTCTTAGTTCTTCAAACCATTCGCCGTGCTTTATTGGTGTCGAATGGGTGATGAGATGGTCTAGCGTGATATTCACATCCCCCAAGACACTAAGCACATGTTCCACATTCTTATCAAATTCGGTTTCGTCAATATCAAGATGAAGTATCGTCGCCTGTGGTGCGAACGAACCCAGTTTACCGATGGACCGGTCACTAAACCTCACACCCACTACAATCAGCAGGTCGCTTAACATTACAGCCTTATTGGCCACTACCGTTCCATGCATTCCTACCATACCCAGCGAGTGGTCGTGTTCCCTATCGATCGTACCGAGGCCCATCAGCGTATTCACCACAGGTATGTTCAATTTTTCTGAAAGCATTTTAATCTTATCCGACACCCCGGCCTGTTTCACTCCACCACCGGTATAGATAAGCGGCCTCTTTGCCTTTGTTATTAGGGCGAGTAACTCCTCTAGGTTTTCAAGAGCTGGAGGATCGATCTTTCGTTTTGCTACCTTAAACTGCTGCTTGCCGCTTATTTTTTCTGTAAAGATATCCTTTGGAATATCTACAAGAACGGGTCCCGGTCTGCCGCTAATGGCAATTTCAATTGCCCTTGTTAAGGTAAAGGCAAGTTTTTCAGCATCTTCTACTAAAAAACTTGCCTTTGTGACTGCTTCACTGATTCCGACTATGTCCACTTCTTGAAAAGAATCTCTACCAAGAAGCGCTCTAGGAACCTGGCCTGTAATGATGAGCATGGGCACCGAATCAAGGTTCGCAGTCGCAAGCCCTGTGATGGTGTTTGTCGCACCAGGACCCGATGTGACAAATACCACACCGAGTTTTCCTGTAGACCTTGCGTACCCGTCAGCCGCATGTACAGCTCCCTGCTCGTGCGCGGTTCTGTAATGGGTGATCCTGCCATCTGTGAATAGTTCGTCGTACAAGGGCATAATCGCTCCACCTGGATAGCCGAATACATCACTTACACCATTTTCAACTAAACAATCCAGTACCACTTTTGATCCGATTTTAGTCATATGCCCTCCCTTAAAAGTCTTTTCCTAATCTTTTTTAATCCAAGACATCATACCTCTTAACTCTTTTCCGACACTGATGATCGGATGAGTTGTCTCTTGATGTCTGATTGTGTTGAACATCGGGCGATTCAGTTTGTTCTCCATCAGCCAGTTTCTTGCAAATGTTCCTTCCTGAATTTCCTTGAGTACCTTTTTCATTTCTTCGCGTGTATCCTCGGTGATGATGCGCTTACCGATCATGTAATCGCCATATTCGGCAGTATCGCTAACACTGCTTCTCATCGCTTCAAATCCACCTTCATAAAACAGATCTACAATCAGCTTTAACTCATGTAAACATTCAAAATATGCTACTTCGGGCTGATACCCCGCACCAGTCAGCGTGTCGAACCCCGCTTTTACAAGTTCAGTCACACCACCGCATAAGACCGCCTGTTCACCAAATAGGTCCGTTTCGGTTTCTTCTTTAAACGTTGTCTCAATTACACCTGCTCTAGTCGATCCGATCCCCTGCGCATACGCGAGGGCCATATCCTTGGCCCTACCAGACGCATCCTGATGCACAGCGATCAGTGCCGGAACACCTCGACCTTCCTGATACTGCCTTCTCACAAGGTGACCAGGACTCTTAGGTGCGACCATGAACACGTCGTTTCCTTTAGGAGCTTCGATCTGATGGTACTGGATATTGAATCCGTGCGCAAAAGCAAGTGCTGCATCCTTTTTTAGGTTGGGTTTGATATGACTGTTATAGACATGACTCTGCTTTGTGTCCGGTACTAGAATCATGACGATATCAGCATCTTTGACCGCATCAGAGACAAGCTCAGCCTTTAGACCGTCAGCCCTTGCCTTCTCAAAGGATGCACTTCCTTCATAAAGACCGACAACAACGTCTACTCCGCTTTCTTTCAAATTGAGTGAATGGGCATGCCCCTGCGATCCATATCCAATGACCGCTACTTTTTTTCCTACTAACAGACCTTCAGCCACATCCGCATCATAATACATTTTTTTCATAACATACCCCTCCCAAAGATTCAATGTTATATACGTCTTCTAGTTTTCTCACATGTTGAATCGCCTTTTTTACCCTACCTTCATTTTCATTCATCGTAATCAGCAGCTTGTACTCATCCGATGAACATTCCTCCATAATCAGCTGATGCACTTTGAACTGCTTACGCTTAAGAGTGTTTACTATTCTTACTATCGCCGAAAGTCCGCTTGTAGCGTGTACTTTTAGTACTATCATTACCTACACTCCTTTTGCCTCTAGTCTAATTAGAAAATGTTATTCCTCAAATCTGATATTTTCGTCTTCGAATGCTTCGCCCATAAAATTACATTTATGACCATGCATATATTCGTACTCCAGTTCTTTTAGTGTTTCTCTTAGCTTTTCCGGTTGTCTTTCAATGGTTCTTGCACTCTCGTTCGTTTGATTTGACATTGTGTTTACCTGTTGGTTTCTCATGGTCATTCTCCTTTTTTAGTTTTAATTTTGGCAATAAAAAAATCCTTTGCGCCTATAAACACTACTAGCATTTATAGGGGCAAAAGATTAACTTTCACGGTACCACCCTAATTCGCGATAAAATCGCCTCTTCAGATCTCTTGATGAAATCTTAGCTTCGATAACGGGAGCAGCCGGCAACATCTACTGTGATTTCAATGCGCAGTTCTGGAGTGAGTTATCTATAAGTCAACCGCATCAGTTTTCACCAACCACTGATTCTCTAGGGCCAAATCAACTTATTTTTTTCTCCGTCAACACTTTTTAAATTTTGTATTGTTCTGAGTATAGGCCTAACAGATTATCCTGTCAACACAGTTTTCAGAATTTGCAAAAGAAAACGTTTCCTCATTTCAAAGACACCCGTCTTTGTACGGACGACAAATTGGATTGCTTCTTTTCAAAAAATAAAAAGCACCTCCCGACTTAATAAGACTTCCAGTCAGAAAATGCCATCAACAATAAAATAGTGCTGTTCATCCTATCTTGCGATACACCCCAGCAGATGGTCGTTTACAATCCCTACCGCTTGCATATAGGCATAACATATCGTCGATCCCATAAATTTGAATCCACGCCGTTTAAGGTCTTTGCTAAGCGCATCGCTTAACGCCGTGGTTGCAGGAACTTCATCGATCGATACGAAGGTATTCAGTATCGGCGATCCGCCTACAAAGCTCCATAAGTATTCGCTGAAAGTTCCAAACTCATCTATCACCTTCTCAAATGCGATCGCGTTATTTCTCACTGAATAGACCTTTAAGCGATTTCTGATAATTCGTGGATCCTGCAGTTTATCATCTAGCTGCTCATCGGTATAGCGTGCACAAAGCTTATGGTCGAACCCGTCAAAAATGGATCTATACCCTTCGCGTCTTCTCAAAATGGTTATCCAAGAAAGTCCTGCCTGGGCACCTTCAAGGCACAACATCTCAAAAAGCTTCTGATCATCGTATAAGGGAACTCCCCATTCCTTGTCGTGATACTCACAGTAGAGCGGATCGGTACCCGCCCAGTCACATCTTATCAGCTTTTTATCTGTCATCGTCGATCCCCTTTCCATGTCCCTTCTGCCTTAATCCTATTATAAGCTAAAAATCACTTAAATGCTTTCCTTATGCCTTTAATTAGCCGATTTCGCTTCTTCTTAAAAGCAGAGGAGCATGCCTTGAAAACCATTGACATAATATTTTGTCAATAATTTAAATAGCAGTTATTGACAAGTTATGAAATTGGGAATATCTTTGTGTTATTGGGTAAAAAAGTGAGGTATAACATGAAAATTGGTATAGACATCGGAAGCACAACCATAAAGCTTGTAGCTCTCGACTTTGAAGACAAAGTGATTTATAAGAATTACATACGGCATAAGTCCCAAGTAGATGAAACGGTCATCTATCTCATCAAAGATTATCTCTCAAAAGGTCATACACAAGATGTGACGCTCTCCGTCACAGGATCGGCAGGTTTAGGATTATCAGAAGCACTGTCCATCCCATTTGTTCAAGAAGTGATCGCAGGTACCAAAGTGGTTCTTGCAAGAAATCCTGAAACCGATGTCGTCATCGAACTAGGTGGAGAAGATCAGAAAATCATTTTCTTAGGCGATTCCGTCGAACAGAGGATGAACGGCGCATGCGCCGGAGGAACAGGGGCGTTTATCGATCAGATGGCTCAACTGCTTAATTTGAATGCCACAGAACTAAATGAACTGGCAAAAAAACACACAAAAATATACCCTATCGCGTCACGCTGCGGGGTTTTTGCTAAAACAGACCTACAAGCCCTACTCAATCAAGGCATCGCCCTAGAGGATCTTGCTGCAAGCATCTTTCAAGCTGTCGTCAATCAAACCATAGCAGGCCTTGCTCAGGGACGGGTTATCGCAGGTAACATTTGCTTTTTAGGCGGACCGCTTACATTTTTGAGCGAGTTACGTGAACGCTTTATCGCGACATTAAACTTAAAAAACGGCGTGCTTCCTGCAGATTCAGAGTTTTATGTAGCCATCGGTGCCGCAATGCTTATTAAGCCGGATTGGGCATTCGATGTAAGGTCGATCATAGAAAAAATCGAATCCAAAGGTCATCGTACAGGGCAAAACAATCGCCTGAACGCACTCTTTGAAACAGAAGAGGAACGGATAGCCTTTAACAAGAGGCATTCTGAGGATTCACTTACCTATGCTTCGCTGAGTGATTTTACAGGCGATGTCGTCATCGGAATAGACGCCGGCTCCACCACCACCAAGTTAGTGGTTATTTCACCGGAAGGTACCTTGTTATACCAAAAGTACATCTACAACGAAGGTAAGGTAATCACACTTATTAAATCCGCCCTACTCGAAGTCTATTCAATGATGGGCGACCGATGCAGGGTCATAAGTTCTGGCGTTACAGGGTATGGCGAATCGCTTATAAAAAAGGCTTTCAATATCGATCTTGGCGAAGTGGAAACACTCGCGCATTACGAAGCAGCCAAGTTTTTCAATAAGGATGTGGATTTTGTTCTCGATATCGGTGGACAAGACATGAAATCCTTTAAAATCAGAAACGGCGTTATCGAATCCATTTTACTGAACGAAGCCTGCTCAAGCGGATGTGGCTCTTTCATCTCCACCTTTGCAAACGGACTTGGCTATGATGTAAGCTCTTTCGCGCAAAGAGGACTTTACGGTACATCACCTGTCGACCTTGGCACAAGATGCACCATATTTATGAACTCCAATGTCAAACAGGCTCAAAAGGAAGGCGCAAGCATCGAGGACTTATCCGCCGGACTTTCCATGAGTGTGATTAAGAACGCCCTTTACAAGGTCATCAGGCTCGATCAAAGGGAGAAACTCGGTGAAAATATCGTTGTTCAAGGGGGTACCTTTTACAACGATTCAGTACTAAGGGCATTTGAGTTGGAGACTGGCACAAATGTAGTCCGACCAAAAATATCCGGATTGATGGGTGCTTTCGGCATCGCACTTTTAGCGCTAAAAGCAAGCAAACGACCTTCGTCAATCAAGTCCAGAATAGAAATCGAAGCCTTGTCGTTCAAATCGACTACCGTCCACTGCAACAAGTGCGAGAACAACTGCTTGCTCTCCATCAGCACCTTCAACAACGGAGACAAAGAAGTCCACGGCCACCGGTGCGAGCGCGGGATAGGCATCACAGAGGTCGGCGATACCTTCAATATGTTCGACTATAAATTGAATCTTATACAGACCTACCGTAAAAGAAATGGCCATCGTGAAACCATCGGCATACCCCTTGTGCTCAACATGTACGAGAACCTTCCCTTCTGGTCGACGTTCTTCCATACACTCGGTTACGGCGTGGTGGCTTCCGAGCCGTCCACAAAGGCTGTTTACGAGATGGGACAATATACGATCCCCAGCGACACGGTGTGTTATCCAGGCAAGCTGATCCATGGGCATATGGAAACACTTTTAAAACAGAAGACCGATTACATCTATTATCCGTGCATGACCTATAATTTCAAAGAAAAAGAACACCCTAAAAACCACTACAACTGCCCTGTGGTCGCTTACTATCCTGAAGTAATCGCCAACAACGTCGATTCGATTTGTCGCTCTACCTATATCACCGATTATATCGGGTTACATGATAAGAAGAGCTTTGTAAGGCAAATGTCCGCCACCTTGAAAAAGATGAACTACAGCGGAAGCAGGCGCGAGGTCGAAAAGGCATATCAGCTTGGAATGAAAGCCTATTTCGAATTCAAGGGTAAAATAATCGATCGAGGTTCTGAGACGCTCGACCACGCCAGGCAGTCAGGAAAAAAAGCCATCGTTTTAGCGGGAAGACCCTATCATATCGATCCAGAGGTCAACCATGGTCTATCTCAGCTGTTAAGCATGATGGGTGTCGTAACACTAACTGAAGACAGCATATCCCATCTGAAAAACCACAAAGATCCCACCGTACTCAACCAGTGGACCTACCACACAAGGTTATATGACGCTGCGAAATTTGTGAGTGAATCAGAGGGTATCAATCTGTCACTCGTGCAACTGGTTTCATTCGGATGCGGGCTTGATGCCATCACCGTGGACGAAACAAAAAAAATACTGGAATCTTCAGGCAAAGTATATACACAAATCAAAATCGATGAAATGAGCAATTTGGGCGCAATTAAAATCAGACTTCGCTCACTGCTTGCAACGATGGAAAGGTAATCAAAATGGCAGAACTAATCTACAACGAACAAGGTCGATTGCTATTTACAGAAGAAATGAAAAACGAATATACCATCCTAGTGCCTCAGATGGCACCTTTTCATTTTGAGTTTTTAGTCGAAGCGCTTCATCAGGAGGGATACAAAGCCACCCTGCTATCCAATTTCAATGACCAGATCAAGCAGCTCGGGGTCAAGTACGTGCATAATGACACATGCTATCCAGCAATACTTGTGATCGGGCAGCTGCTGGACGCGATTATAAACGGGGACCACGACCCTAAAAAAATTGCTGTCATCATGACACAGACCGGTGGCGGATGCAGGGCGAGCAATTATATCCATCTCCTTCGCAGCGCGCTCGAAAAATCCGGTTACGGTTATATTCCGGTAGTTTCGTTAAGCCCCTCAAAAATCGAAAGCAACCCAGGCTTCATGTTGCCGCTTCGCTTTTGGATCAAAGCCTTGTGGAGCGTGTTTTATGGCGACATCCTGCAGCAGCTTTACAACGAAATCAAACCCTACGAAATCAACACGGGATCAGTCGACCGCATGGCATCAGATTGGACAGAGCGGATTGTACAGACCTTCAAGACCGAGCGTATCTATACGTTTAAAAAAGTGCTGAACAACTTAAAAGAACTGATCGCTGATTTTTCGACGATACCACGAAATGAGTCTTCTCTGATCAAAGTGGGTATCGTAGGAGAGATCTATGTCAAATACTCCTCGCTAGGCAACAACAACCTAGAAGATTTTTTAAGGAGCGAGAATGTTGAAGTCGTCATTCCGCCTCTACTTGATTTTGTATTATTCAAATTGGATTACCGCGGTCTCGAAGTAGACCTCTACGGTGGTAAAAAAATAAAAAAGAGGCTTGTTGAGTTCGCAATCTCCATTGTTGAAAACTACCGAAGCAAAATAAACATCCAGCTTAAAAAGCATCACTTCAGGCAGGCGACAAGCTACAAGGAACTAAAAGGATTTGTAAAAGACATCATAGGCTACGGAAACCGAATGGGTGAAGGCTGGCTTTTAACCGCTGAAATGTTCGAACTCATCCATATCGGAGCCCCAAATATCATCTGTACTCAGCCCTTCGGATGCCTACCCAACCATATCTCGGGTAAAGGTGTCGTGAACGCGATAAAAAAACGTCATCCATTCAGCAATATCGTTCCTATCGATTACGATCCTGGCGCTTCCGATGTGAATCAAAAGAACCGAATCAAATTGATGCTTGCGATAGCAAAGGATGAAGTCCATCAACACAGCGAATCCATTGTCTCTGTAAAAGCAAAATAAAAAACAAAATAGAAACCGCATATGCGGTTTCTATTTTGTTTTGGGTTACTATTTTAAAGCTTTGCATCCAGCTTCTATTTCCTTGATTAAGACATCGAACTCGTCCAGCTTGCTATATCGAGAACTCTTTGCAATAGGCAGGAACTCATTTTCTGTTTCCTTAAGATACTTGCTTATCTTTTCATCAGAACCGCAAGCAGGGAGCGACTTGATATTGTCCAGACGGTCTACAAGCTTGATATAGAATGGCGCGTATTTGACGACCAGCTTTTTCATATAGTCTTCAAAGGACTCCCCTTCTTTTTTAGTAAGCAGGAGCACATCCTTTGCGATCTCTTCTGAATACTCCTTTTTCAGGTTGTCATAGGTATAATCGGTATCTTCTAGCACATCATGTAAAAGCGCTGTGATATAGGCTTGTGAGTCACAGTTTTCCAGAACTTGTTTTGCAACTCTCTCCACATGCTCGAAGTAAGGAGTTCCCTCATCCCTAAGTTGACCCTCATGCGCTTTTTTTGAAGAATCGTACGCTTTTATTTCTAACTTTTTCATTTCCGGTTCTTCATTTGACTCTTCTTGAGGTTTTGATTTCTTATTCTGATTTTTATTGTTTTTCATCCAGCACCCTTTTCTTAATCTAATTTAATTATGCTAACTATCGACTTAATTCATGATGTGAAATTTCTTTTTAATTTCTCATATGCTTCCAGAATCTCAATAAAGACCGTTGATTCGCCACCTTTGTCCGGATGGTGCAACTTGGCAAGTTCCTTAAATCGTTTTTTCACATCCTCCGCAGTCGCAGCAGATGACAATCCCAAGGCTTCGAGACTCTCACGCTCAAACAGATCCGTAAGCGGTAGACCATTTTCCTTGTAATACTGGTGATAGATCGCAAAGAAAAGACAGTCGAACACTTCCTTGCGCATCAGATGATCCATCGTTAAGAGCACAGGCAAAGGATATGCGACATCGGAAGCATGTTCATTTGTAGAAAAAAACTCGCTCCAAATCAAATGATCCCCTTCACGCATCGGCCTGTGGCAGAACCGAATAGCAACTTCCTGCTTTTTAAGCTGTCTCAGTTTTCTTATCAGTTCATCACGGTTCATCATAAACACCTATCCTGCATCGTCGTATAGACTTGATTATACACTAAAATCCGTGTTTCGCAGCATCCCCGACTCAATTTTTAAACCCAGTCAAGTCATCAAATTCGATTTTTCTATTGAAATGATTCAGTTCATAGATGGAATTGATGTAATTTAAAATCAAACTGATCTTGTAGTGCAGCAGTGCTTCCGATTTGTAAAACGGTTTCACCTTGTCATTTTTCATAATCGAAAACTCCCAAAGCTCCGCCAAATCTTCCGTATTTGCAACAAGGCTGTACTTTGTAATGACTCCAAGTTTGATAAAATCCTCAGTAAATCCACTGTAGTAATTTCCCTGAGCCCTTTGTCTTTCAAAGGCTTCATCACTGGCATACTGGTCCCTCAGGTACTCCATATCTTTTAATTTTAGCAGTCCTGATGCGCTATAAAGAACATCGCTGTAATAGTCATCGATGACATGCATCATCTCATGGTGCAAGGCGCTTTGAAAAGTACTCAGTTCGCGGTCTTCAATTACAATATAACTCGCATCCCTCGCAAACGCCCTTAGACTAAATCCATACTCGTCAGAACGTATCTCATCCACGACAATGATTTTAAAACCATAGGGATCCGTTTCCCCACTGATGTTCCACTCTAAAAGTTCAGCAAGTGTCCTTGTCATGTGATAGCCGTTTGGCGTCTCATACTTCCTGCAAAAAATCAGGGGTTCTATGATGCCCTGATAGCTACTTAGCACCTCAGCTGCGGCATCGATATAGCTTTGAGCATTTTTTAGCGGTATCATTTCATAATCTTCATCTTCGATTAGCTGCGAGGACACAAATCTGCTGTAATCCAAGCTATCAAAAATAATCGCGACCTCCCAGTCCATATCAAGGTAGAAGTATCGGTTCGCCTCAAGCAAATAGTATACTTCATCCTCACTTATCACAGCACTTTCAACCCGATTATCCTCGCTCAGGTAGCGAGCGAGATACTCTTCATCAAGCTGACGCATCTCATCAGTGGACAATAAAAAGGCATTGCCATCTCCATAAGTTGTCAGTCGTTTGTCCACTACCTGATAGTCGCCACTCGGTTTTTCATAAAGAATCTTATTGAGTACATTCATACTGCCAAGCATCGGCTTAAAATTGACAAATTCGTCCTCAACATACGAATAGATCCGATCGAAATCAGCTTTTGACCGTGACAAGGCAAATTCACCGACAAAATAGTCAATTAGCATACCTGTCATGACATTACTGCTCAATTCGTTTTCTGTTAACATCCTTAAAAGATAAAACCTAGGCGAATTCAGTCTAAATGCTTCGCCTAGCGTCCCCTTATGAATTTCCATTTCCTTTTTTAGATAACTAGGTAGCCTCTCAACCATCAGCCGTCTGTATTCATCCACTATCTCTTCAGAGATGTCTTCAAGCACGATTAAGTCCTCAATCCACCTAAGTGAGTTTCTTATATCGTAGTAGATGGGCTCAGTCAATTCATCCCCATAGACCAAAAGATCGATCCGTTTGCTCACCTCTTCAAGCACCTCATCAGCCTTCAAATCTGAAGCTTCCTCTAACCTACCGCTAAAGTCCGGTTGGTCTTGAAGCATACCAGATAAGAAGACCCCTTGCCTATTCAGGACTATTCCCCCTAAAATGAGCATGCTTAAAACAAGCAATGCGATCGTACTTTTAAGTACATTTCCCTTATTCATAACGAAGCCTCTTTCAAATAGGATTCTTCTATGGGGATGTGCTGAACCATACCAGCACTCCTATCCATACTTGATTTATAGCCAACTCGCCGGCAATTAAACCTCATCTTACCTGCCATGATGATGTCAACTAAAAAACTAATGAATAGTTGACTTTATTTTCTGAAAACAAGTGGAAATGATCCCTATATCGGGTTACAATAAGGTACGAGGTAACTAAACCATACTAACCTAAAAGGGAGACTATATGATTAAATTACTCATTGGACAAACAGGTATCGGTAAAACAAAAGAAATGATCGAACATGCCAATTCAGCGATTACTACTGCAAAAGGCAATATACTCTTTATTGACGAATCCAACGAAAGTATTCTTGAAATAAATCATGAAATCAGATACATCAATATTTCTGATTATCCCGTCAACTCTTCTACTGAATTCATCGCCTTCTTATACGGTCTGATGAGCAGTAACTACGATATCGAATCTATTTATCTAGATGGCATACTCAACATCTACATCATGACTCCAGAAGAGATTTGCGTCTGGTTGGAAAAAATCAAACTACTTTCAGAAAAACATGAAGTCAGATTCGAAATCAGCTTAAGCTACAACGGTGAAATACCGGAATGTTTCAAACCTTATCTATAACCAAATGAACCAGTGGGTCAATCGCCCACTGGTTTTTTTATGCCAAAATTCTCAACATACATGTCGTATGAATCACCAAGTTTTTCTATAACTCTTTGTTACTAAATATCAGTCGTGATTTGGGGTAGTATTGATATAGAAAGTCAAGGAGGTAATACCGATGGATATAACAACACTTGGATGGAACAGTTTCTTTAAACTCGAATTCGATAAGTTCAGCGACAAGGACTACCTGCCTGCGCGCGTAATCCGTGAAGAAAAGGGACATTACCTTTTAGCGTATACAGACGGAGAGATCGCAGCAGAAATTTGCGGCAAGCTCAGGTATCATATCACCTGCCTCAAGGAATATCCCAGCGTAGGTGACTGGGTGGCAATGAAACCCACTTGCGAAAACACCCACAGCATCATCTATCACGTGTTAAACAGAAAAAGCTGTTTCACCCGCAAAGCGCCCATATCAGGCGGTCGGACAGTACGCGAAGTAAACAATCAGAAGACCGTCCTCGGTGGTGCGACAGAAGAACAGGTGATCGCTGCAAATATCGACACGGTTTTCATCGTTCTCGCTTGTGACAACGACTTCAACCTTCACAGGCTCGAAAGATATTTGCTTCTCACTTACAATAGCGGTGCAACACCTGTCATACTGCTCAACAAGATCGACCTTATCGATGATGCGGAGTCATTTGTCAAGAAAATAGAATCGGTAGCCCTAGGTGCAGACATACACGCCATCAGCGCGCTTGAAAATACGAATCTCGACCTGCTCAACCAGTACTTATCCATAGGAAGGACCGTCGGGCTATTCGGCTCATCCGGCGTAGGCAAATCGACCATCATCAATCAGCTGTTGGGTTACGACCGTCTACTGACTAAAAGCGTTAGAGAAGTAGACAGCAAAGGAAGACATACTACCACTTGGCGCGAACTCGTCTTGCTTGAAAACGGCGGTATCTTGATTGACACCCCAGGCATGCGAGAACTCCAGCTATGGATCGACGAAGACGCCCTGTCCCATCAGTTTTCAGACATCGAAGAGCTGATGACAAGGTGCAAGTTCAGAAACTGTACACATAATACCGAGCCCGGCTGTGCCATCAACAGCAGCATAGAAGACGGCACCTTGGACCCCGACCGTTATCATAACTATTTGATGTTGCAGTCAGAAACCGGCTATCTCACAAAGAGAAGAAGAGAAAAAGAAATCGCTCTCATGCAGCGTAAGTATCACAGTAACCAGATGAAAGCACTAAACCGAAAACCATAACATGTGTTCTAATAGTAAAAAATAAAGAGATAGAATTGTCTGTAAGCATAGACAATTCCATCTCTTTTACATTCACAAAACTAGCAGCAGCCGTCTCCACAGCCGCAATCGTCGTCACCGCAGCCATCTCCGCAATTACATTCAAGTTTTTCACCGGATTCGATCGCTTTTTTATAGGTCAGCAACCTTTCCTTCCTTAATCGTATCAGTTCAGGCGTATTCACTTTGATTTCCATGCCCTCTCTTGGACGAATAGTACATGCGTATTTTTCTTCACCATCGATTTCCACGACACATCCGTTGCAGCATCCATTAACCCGCCCTTGTAGATAGCATGGTGCCGGTATACCGATGCCATTGTCTCTGGCAACATCCACGATCGTCTTATGTGATAGTTTCACACTAAGCTGTTTTCCATCGATCGACATCGTTTTCATCCTGATTTTCATCGTATCTCTCCTTAAAGTGCAAAACATCTTCTTATCCTAACATCAGTTGTCTTATGTTTTCATTATATAGAAAACACAGCATTTAAACAAACAAAAAGAGCATGTCAGCGACCTGCTCCTATCTAGTACATGATTTTATCAGTTATCTTTATTAACCACATAGTTTTCAACGATTTTGCCCTGATCGATCTTGATCACTCTGTCGGCTATCGCATCGCAGTCAGCGGGATCATGTGTGACAAAGACCGTCGTGATCTGGCTTTGCTTTAAAAGCTTTGCCATTTCTCTTCTTAAGTCATCTTTTAAATGCGCATCCAAATTACTGAAAGGTTCATCAAGGAGCAGTAATCGCGGACTGATGGCAAGCGCTCTCGAAAGTGCTACACGTTGCTGCTGGCCACCGCTCAATTCATGGGGATAACGATTTTTAAACGCTGTCATATGAATCATTTCAAGCAGCTGATCCACCTTCTGTTTTTTGTGCGAAGCCCTGGCTTGTTTCATTCCAAAGGCGATATTCTTAGCAACGGTTATGTGCGGAAAAAGCGCGTAGTCCTGAAAGACCATTCCTATTCCCCGTGTTTCGCATGGGGCGATGGTACTCTTACTATATAGTACAGTTCCATCTAAATGAATGCTGCCTTTTTGTGGATGGTCAAGTCCTGCGATGAGTCTTAATAACGTACTTTTACCACTTCCGCTTTCGCCTAAAAGCGCAACGATCTCACCTTCATTCACATCAAGATCCAAAGCCTTGATCACATTTTCTTTCGCCTTGGGGTAAGAAAAGCCCAACTCCCTTATCGTCAAATACATCCTAATCCTCCTTGTTGAGCATGCGATACAACAACCATACCGACATCATACTGATACCGATAATCAGCAGTGAAGCGACTGAAGCCTCATGAATCATCTCGTCATTGGCATACTCATAAACGCGGGTCGCAAGCGTTGTAAAATTAAAGGGTCGTAACACAAGTGTGAGCGGCAGCTCCTTTAGCACATCTACAAAGACTAGCGCAAATGAGGAGAGCAGCGCCGTTTTTAGCATAGGCACATCCACCTGTAGCACAGCCTGATAAGACTTTAACCCCATGAGTCTCGCCGCGTAATAATAACCATCGCCAAGTTGGGTCATGCCCGATTCGATATTGTTGTAACCTATTGCCATAAACCTCATGATCAGAGCAAAGCCCAGCATCACAATAGATGAACTGATTACTAGCGTTTTGGTCCCAAAACCTAATACTTCATAGATACCAAAGCCACTGATAAATCTATCCAGGGCGATAAAACTCATCGTCACCCCAATGGCGATGACTGCCCCCGGAAGCGCATATCCCGATATCGTAAGCTTGGCCATCACATGGTCGAAGGTACGTTGTCGTTTTCTTGTATTGTGCGCGATAACAAGCCCAACCACAACAACTACAGCTGCGACACATGCGGCCAGAGAAATCGTGTGCAAGAGGATTTTAGATAGCCCCCTTAGCTGGACACTATCCAGTGCCATAAGTGCCCACTGTATCAACTGCAAGGTAGGAATGATGAATCCGAGCGAGGTGATCACTGCAAATCCACTTGTAACACCAATGGCGCGCCATCCCTTGAGTGCCCTGACTTTAATCGGTGTCCTTTTGGCTTGCGCAAGCCCGAACCGCTTGCGTCTTACAAGCAACCGTTCTGTCGTCAACACAGTCAATACAATACTTATGAGCAGTAGCGCAAGCCTTATCGCTGTGGTGACATCGCCCATTGAAAACCAGGTTTTGAAGATTGCAGTGCTAAAGGTTGGAACGCCGTAGTAATTAACCACACCATAATCGCTTAAGACTTCTAGTACTACCAGTGTCACACTGCTGATCAGAGGTACTCTCATTAAAGGGATCAGTAATTTGAAGAAGATTTCCTTCATGCTATAGCCAAGGGTTCTCGCACTTTCGATAAACTGATTTGCCTGTCGCTGCATAAAAGTATAGGTGATCGCATAGACATAGGGATACAGAAAAATCGAAAAGATGAAGATGACTCCACCAATATTCATGATATTCAAACTTTTGAAAGGACCTTCCAGTCCCAGCGGACCTCGAAGAAACTGTTGAACAACTCCAGTATAGCTAAGCATGCCGAAATAGACGACAGCACCAATATATGGAGGAATCGCAAGAGGCAGGAGAACCAACCACCTAAATATCCGTTTTAACGGAAAATCAAAAAAAGTCATAAAATAAGCAGTAAATACTCCGATACATGCTGCTGCGACCGCAACACCTAGCGCAATAATCCCTGTATTTTGCATATACTTAGGTAGTAGATAGGTTGCCACATGGTCCCAATATTCACTTTTCTCACTGAAGACTCTGATCAGTAAAAAACTTATCGGCCCACAGATCATCAGGACAACTCCAAGAGTCACTCCGAACGACGGCCCCATCTTATGTTGCTGAAATAACCTTTTAAGCATCCAGTCCACTCCATTTTAAAAAACAGAGCCGAAGATGATATCGACGGCTCTAAACAAGTTATTATTCCCATCCAATCCTATTGAAAATCTCAACAGCCTTATTGTTGTACTCACCCAAAAGACTTAAGTTGATATCTTGAGCTTTAAAGTCACCCCATGACTTAAGCAGATCAGACGCTTCTACATTTGGATTGACAGGGTATTCGTAGTTTGCTTGAGCAAAAGACTCCTGCGCCTCATCAGATGAAAGAAACTCGATCAGTAGAAGAGCTGCATCCGAATGCTTGGCATACTTTGTAATACCAGCACCACTTATGTTGATGTGCGTTCCATTGGTTTCCTGGTCTGGAAAGAACACTCCGACCTTGCTCGCCACTTCAACTTCAGCAGGGTCTTCTGAATTAATCATTTTACCAATATAATAAGTATTCATGATTGCAACATCACCTTCGCCTGCAACAACGGCCTTGGCTTGGTCCCTATCGTTCCCCTGTGGAGTACGTGCCATATTGTTCAGAATTACAGTAACCACTTGCTCAGCCTTTTCCTCGCCTTCCACAGCGATGAGTGAAGCAAGCAAAGATTGATTATAAATATTGGACGATGATCTTACTAAAACTTTACCATTCCATTTTTCCGATCCCAGATCTTCATACGTTGAAAGTTCAGATGGTGAAACTCTGTCAAGTGAATAGACAAGCACTCTAGCTCTTATTGTAAGTGCAGTCCAGAAATTCTCAGCGTCCTTTAAGTTTGCAGGAACATTCGCTTCCAACACTTCACTTGTAACAGGCTGTAAAAGGTCAAGTGCTTTTGCACGGTGAAGACGACCAGCATCCGCAGTCATCAACACGTCAGCTTCTGTGTCGGCGCCTTCACGAGTCAGTCTTTCGATAAGCTCATCGCTGCCTGCTTTAACCACATTGACGGTGATTCCCGATTTTTCAGTAAAGAGGTCAAAAAGTGCCTGGTCGGTGTCATAATGTCTGTCAGTGTACAAATTCACTACAGTTGATGCGGCAGCATCTTTTACTTCAACTTCTTTTACTTCTGTTTCTTCAACAGGCTGTGCGCATCCGGTCATTACAAGCGCGAACATCATAACTACAGATATAATCAATACAATTTTTTTCATTTCAAACTACTCCTTGAGATATTTTATTTGTTGAGAACTGATATCAATCATTTCACCTTATTGTAAATGCAAATCACTCTCGTGTCAAGGATGTATGTTACATTTCTAACAATGTATCAAATTGTTCATATTCTTCATAGACTGTACTGACAAAATATAGGCTCTCTCCATTGACTAGTGACATAATAAAGATTATACTTTTCGTGACACTAAATAACGAGGTGAATTATGTCAAATCAAATCAAAGCGGATATAGCACTATTACTGGTCACCGTCGGTTGGGGCTCGTCATTTATCCTCACCAAAAATGCCCTTGGTGACCTAAGTGCATTTAACTTTTTAGCACTTCGATTTTCACTTGCATTTGTGCTTGCCGCACTTGTTTTCTATAAACGATTCAAGTCGCTTAACAAGCAAACCCTACTGTCAGGAGTACTGGTTGGCGCTATTCTTTTTACGGGTTACGCTTTTCAGACAGTCGGTCTTAACTATACCTCTGTTTCAAATTCAGCCTTCATTACTGGCTTTTCTGTCATTCTGGTGCCCCTCATCAGTGCACTGCTCTTTAAAAACAAGATTCCACCGAATGCGATTCTGGGTACGGTATTGGCACTGCTGGGACTATCCCTTCTGACGCTCAACGGAAAACTCGCGCTCGGTATCGGTGACATGCTTACTTTTATATGCACATTCGCATTTGCCATGCATATCATTACTGTAGGGCACCTTACAAGTAAAGTAGATTCCATCTTACTGGGAATCATTCAAATAGGCATCGTCGGATTTTTAAGTACCATCGCCACATTTCTCTTCGAAGCTCCGATTATTCCGACTCAACTCGGCGTATGGACCAACTTGGCCGTACTTGCAGTACTATGCACTGCGGGAGCCTTCATAGTACAATCTGTGGCACAGCAGTACACAAGCGCCACACATACAGCGCTTATCTATACGGGTGAGCCTGTATTCGCAGCTATTTTCGCCTACTTCATGGTTGGCGAGTTGCTCAGCCTAAAAGGGTTGCTAGGCGCATGTATGGTGGTCACCGGAATGCTCGTTGCAGAACTGGACCCTTTTAAACTTCTTCGCAAGACTCTTCATACAGAAAGCGCAAGAAACATACAATAGAGTAGGAGGGGAAATTAAATAATTTCCCCGACCTCTCACACCACCGTACGTACCGTCCGGTATACGGCGGTTCCTAAGTTTACGCCTTTACAGTTTTCAAGTAATCTGAGAAGAATAAATAACCTGCTTTTCTAAGCAGATTATCTGTAATAGAACAATTGAGAATTTGGCTACCGGC